>DATAJN010000465.1:0-4225 GCA_036262105.1 Ilumatobacteraceae bacterium | reverse complement strand
GCACGGCTACCCGGTGGAACAACAATGCGTGGAGCTCTCAGGTGTTCTACGCCAAGAATGTTCTTGGCGGCGCCAACACTGTCAAGGCCGTGTTTGGCACCTCGATAAACTCCTTCGGGATCATCTATATCCACGAATACTCTGGGATGGACAAGGTCAACCCATTGGATGTCAGCGCCGCGGCCATCGGTTCTGGCAGCGCCATGAACAGCGGTGCGAAATCGACGACCAACGCCAACGACCTGATCTTCGGTGCCGCAGGTTCCACGGCCAGCGTCACTCAAGTTGGCACCGGCTTCACCTCGCGTTCCACGAGCTATGCCAACCGCACAGAAGACAAGAAGGTGACAACCACCGGCTCCTACAACGCCACCGCCACACAGAACGGGAGTGCGTGGGTGATGCACATGGTGGCCTTCCGGGCGGACGCGGGTACACCCGATACCACGGCGCCATCAATACCCACCGGATTGACGGCCACCTCCACCTCGTCGTCTCAGATCAACTTGGCCTGGACAGCCTCGACCGACAACTTCGGTGTCACGGGTTACAAGATCTTCCGGGCGGGAACGCAAGTGGGAACGTCGACGACACCGTCGTTTCCAGACACCGGACTCACTCCCAACACGACATACAGCTACACGGTCAGCGCCTTTGATGCGGCCGGCAACAACTCCGCCCAATCTGCAACAGCGACGGCGACGACCAAGCCGCCGCCCGACACGACGCCCCCAAGTGTTCCTACTGGACTGACGGCGTCTGCGGTCTCTACCTCGCAGATCAACCTTTCGTGGAACCCGTCGAGCGACAACGTTTCGGTGGCCGGATACAAGGTCTTCCGCAACGGCACGCAGGTCGGCACGCCCGGAACGACGTTGTATCAAGATACGGGGCTCGCTGGTGGTACGACCTACAACTACACGGTGAGCGCTGTCGATGGTGCCGGCAACGCGTCCGGTCAATCGCTCGGGGCCAGCGCCACCACCTTGACTCCACCGCTCGACACCACTCCTCCGACGGTCACCCTCACCGCGCCGACGGCCGGCGCAACGGTTCAGGGGCAAGTGGCGCTGTCGGCCGACGCCTCTGACGACACTGCGGTGCTCGGAGTGCAATTCCTGCTCGATGGAGCAAACTTCGGGACTGAAGACCCCACGGCCCCATATTCCCTGAACTGGGATACAACCAGCATCCCCAATGGCACACATATGGTGGCTGCCAGGGCCCGTGATGGCGCCAGCAACCTCACCACCACACCTCCCATCAGCGTTACGGTCAACAACCCGGCAGTTCCCAGCGGCCTGGCTGCCGGTTACGCCTTTGACGAGGCATCCGGTACGACCGCTACCGACGCTTCTGGTCATGGTTTGACGGGCACCTTGACCAACGGTCCCGGTCATGTACCCGGTCGTTACGGCAATGCAGTGAACTTCGACGGAACCAATGATTATGTCGACCTCGGCAACCCAGCGGGACTGCAACTCACCGGAAGCGTGACCATCAGCGCTTGGGTGTACTCCTCGACATTCCCAGGAGATGACGCACCAATAGTTTCGAAACGAGGAACCGGCGAGCTCGGCTACCAGTTGGATACGACCGTCGACACCGGTCCTCGAACCATCGGCTTCAAGTTGACGAACAATTCCGGCACCAACATGTTCCGCTACGGCGCCACCGCGCTGCAGGCCAATACGTGGTACCACGTCGCCGGGGTCTACAACGCCACTGCCGGAACGCTCGATGTCTACCTCAACGGGGTACTCGACAATGGCAGCCTCGTCGGCACGGTCACCACCAGCCAGCAGAACTCCACGGTCAACGTCAACATCGGTCAGCGCCCGAGCGGCGGCTACTCCTTCAACGGTCTCATCGACGATGTGCGCATCCACAACAGGGCGCTGACCGCCGGCGAGAACCAAACGGCCATGAACGCACCGCTCGGTTCGACCGGGTCGTCTGATCCAACGCCGCCGTCCGTGCTGATCGATTCGCCGGCGAACAACAGTCAGGTCAGCGGCATCGTCACCGTCACCGCCGACGCGGCTGACAACATCGGCGTTGCCGGGGTGCAGTTCTTCGTCGACGGCGTAGCCACCGGGCTCGAAGACTCGACCGATCCATACGGCCTCACCTGGGACAGTCGCACGGCCACGAATGGTGCCCACACCCTCACGGCGCGCGCCCGCGACGCCGCGGGCAACATCGCGACATCGGCTCCGGTTGTCGTCAACGTCGCCAACAACAACTTCTTCCAGAACGACATCCTGGCGACCGGCTTCAACTTGCCGACGGCGATGAAGTTTTTGCCCGATGGACGGCTGCTGATCGCCCAACTGGCCGGCCTCATCCGCGTCGTTCCACCGCCGTACACCACGCCTGATCCAACACCGTTCCTGCAGATCACGAACATCGGCTCAGCCGGCGTTCAACAGGGCATCTACGACTTCGCCTTCGACCCCAACTTCGCGACCAACCACTTCTACTACGTCTTCTACACGCTTGGTTCGCCCAACCACGACCGTCTTTCCCGCTTCACCGCCAACGCCAGCAACACAGGCACCGTCGCAGGTAGCGAATTCGTCCTGTATGAGGATCCGCAGAACGCCAATGCCGAGCATCATGGCGGCGCCATCATGTTCGGCAACGACGGCAAGCTGTACTTCACGACCGGCGAACACTTCGATGCGGCCGCCGCTCAAGACCTCAACAGTCCCCGCGGCAAGATTCACCGCATCAACTTCGATGGCACCGTTCCCACCGACAACCCGTTCTATGACGGCGCCGGCCCGCACGTGGACTCGATCTGGGCCTACGGCCTGCGCAACCCGTACCGCGGGTATTACGACGCGCCGACCGGTCGCATGTACATCGGCGACGTCGGCGGCAACGACTACTCGACCGCCGTCGAAGAGGTCAACCTGGGAGCCCGCGGTGCCAACTACGGCTGGCCGAACTTCCAAGGCAACTGCTCGGCGCCGTGCACCAGCCCGCTGTACAGCTATCCGCACAACGGCCGCGACTCCGCAGTCACCGGCGGGTTCGTGTACCACGGCAACACGTTCCCTGCCGGTTACGACGGTCGCTACTTCTTCGCTGACTACACCCAGAACTGGATTCGCGACATGTCGTTCGATGCCAGCGGCAACCTCACCGGTGTCCTCAACTTCGAGCCGACGGACGGCTCCGTCGATGGTCCGTACGGCGACATCGTCTACCTCATCGAAGGCCCCGACGGAAACCTGTACTACCTCGACCTCGGTTACTCCGACATCAGTGGGAGCTTCGGCGTCAGCAAGCTCCGTCGAATCAGCTACGTCAGCTCCAACCAGGCGCCCGTGGTCGCGGCATCGGCCAACCCCACCTCCGGCGCGGCCCCACTCGACGTCACGTTCTCGAGCGCCGGCTCGTCGGATCCCGAGGGCCATGCGCTCACCTACTTGTGGACTTTCGGTGACAACACGACGTCGACGGCGGCCAACCCCGTGCACACCTACACCCAAGCCGGCACGTACTCCGCCCGGCTCGCGGTATCCGACAGCGTCAACACGGCCAACTCCACCCCGATCACGATCAGCGTTGGCAACCGGCCCGCGGCCGCCATCACGTCACCCACCGATGGCGCCTTCTTCTTAGCCGGTGATGTCATCTCGTATTCGGGCAACGCCACCGACACCGAAGACGGTGTGCTGCCGGCGAGCGCGTACACGTGGAACATCGACTTCCTGCACGAAGGCCACGTGCACCCCGGTACTCCCGTCACCGGGGTCAAGAGCGGCACGTTCACCATCCCGACCACAGGTCACGACTTCAGCGGCAACACCCGTTATCGCATCACCTTGACCGTCACCGACTCGAACGGGTTGACAGACACGAAGACGGTCATCATCTGGCCGACCAAGGTCAACCTCACGTTCAACACGGCGCCCACCGGGCAAACCCTCTACCTCGACGGAATTGCCAAGGTCGCCCCGTTCGTCTACGACACCCTGGTCGGTTTCAACCACACCATCGAGGCCCGCAACGCAAGCAGCGGCGGTAACAACTACACCTTCGCTTCGTGGTCCGACGGCGGCACCCAAATACACGTCGTCGTGGTCCCGAGCTCCGCACAGTCGTACACCGCCACGTACACAGTGACTCCGATTGTGGCCCCGATCGCCTTCGTGCAGGTCAACAGCGCCACACCACAGAGCTCTCTGAGCGCAGTCTCCGCTCCGTATTCGCA
>DATAJN010000464.1:0-8571 GCA_036262105.1 Ilumatobacteraceae bacterium | reverse complement strand
CCTCTACCACGCAACGCTCACCCAGAAGTACGACAAACCGACGGCCGAGGCGATGGCCATCTTCCAGTCCAACAACCCGCCGCTGCGCGTCGACGGGGTTGCCAGCCCGCTGGCGCTCACCCAGATGGGCATCTACTCGGGAGTCGACTCCGCGCCGCCACCGCTCTGCCTGGCCGATGCGAGCCTCGGTGCAGGGTCGGCGGGACCATCGGTGAAGTGCCTGCAGGACAAGTTGATCAAAGACGGCTACCTGCCGGCCACCGGCTCCAGCGGCAAGTTCGACAAGCCCACCACCGATGCCGTTCGCGCCTTCCAAGTGGCAACACCACCGCTGCCCACCGACGGGATCGCCGGGCCATCGACACTCGCTGCCATGGGCATCTGGAGTGGCAAGACCACGATTCAAGTGGGAGGCCAGGTCCCCAAGACGGTGGGAAACGGCCCGTGGCCCGCCGGGCGTGAGCCGTTCGCGAACTGGAACCTCACTGCCGACGGCATTCCCTACTTCGGCAACCACGTCGCCTGCACGAAGGCCAATGCCGACATCATCGCCGCCGAGTTCGCCAAAGACGGCGCCGACGACGCAACTCAGCAGTGGGCCGTGTACATCGCGTCACGCGAGGGCGGCTGCCGGTATGACGCCGTCAATCTCAATCTGGCCACTCGCGACGACTCGCATTGCTCGTTCCAGCTGAACGCCCTGGCAGGGATGTTCGAACCGCACGGCGAACTCGGTCGGCGTGGCTGGACGGTCGACACGGTCAAGGAGTCGATGCAGAACTGTGCCGACGCGGCGAGCGACTTGTGGGTCTACTGCGGCCGCGGTCCGTGGACTCCACCGTACGCGTGCGCGCCACCGTGGGCAGGCGATCTCGGTTTCGGCGACGCTTGACGCGTCGAGGCCGCAGGGCTCAATCAGCGCCAGTCGGCCGGGCGGTCGAGGTGATCGGTCACCGTGCAGTCGTCGTTGAAGACCACGAACCGGTCGAAGCTGCGCAGGAACCATCGATCGTGGGTGACGGCGATGACGGTGCCCTGGAACTCGGCAAGCCCGGCCTCGAGGGCTTCGGCGGAAACGAGATCGAGGTTGTCGGTCGGCTCGTCGAGCAGCAGCAGCGTTGCCCCACTCAGCTCCAGCAGCAGGATCTGGAAGCGGGCCTGCTGGCCACCGCTGAGCGTGTTGAACGTCTGATCAGCGCACCCCTGCATCTCGTAGCGACGCAGCATGCCCATGGCCGGGCCGCGGACCACGTCGTGGCGATGCAGGATCTGCAGGAGCGTCTGCCCGTTCCACTCCGGGTGCTCGTGGGTCTGGTTGAACAGCCCGGGAACAACGCCCGCGCCGAGGCGTACGTCGCCGGAGTGTGCGACGGATGCATCACCGCCGAGCACACGAAGGAAGTGGCTCTTCCCCGCGCCGTTCCCACCCAGCACGGCGACGCGCTCGCCGTACCAGAGCTCCAGGTCGAACGGATCGGTCAACCCATCGAGCTCCAGCCGTCTCACGGCCAGCGCCCGCTTCCCGGTGCGCGCCCCGCCGAGGCGCATGTCGATGCGCTGCTCGCGCACGAGCTCCGGAGCGTCGGTGCGTTCCAGGAACTGCCGAAGACGACTCTCGGCGGCTTTGAGTCGCGGCGCGAACTTCTCGCTGATCTTGGCCCGCCGGCGCATCTCGATCACCAGCTCCTCGAGCCGCTTGCGTTCGTCCTCGAACAGCGCCAGCGCATGCTCGCGGTTCTCGAGACGCGCTTGACGGGCCGCGTGGTACCCGGCGAACCCGCTGCCGTGCGTCCACGCACCGCTGGCTTCGACGGTCACGATCTTGGTGGCACTCGCCGACAGCAGCTCGCGATCGTGGCTGACGAACAGCATGGTCTTGCGGCTGCCGCGCAGTTCAGCTTCCAGCCAGCGCTTGCCCGGCACGTCGAGGAAGTTGTCGGGCTCGTCGAGCAACAGCACGTCGTAGTCGCTGCGCAGGAGTGCTTCGAGCACAAGGCGCTTCTGCTCACCGCCGCTGAAGGTGCGCATGGGCCGCCGTTCGAGCTCCGCGAAGGGTTCGCCGATCGCCTTGGTGCAACAAGCGTCCCAGAAGACCTCGACGTCGTAGCCGCCGGCGTCACCCCACTCGGCAAGTGCCGTGGCATACCGCATGGGGTCGTCGGTGGCGCCGCCCTCGGCGCGAGCGAGGCGCGCCGCGGCGTCTTGCAGACGCTGAGGTGCCAGCGAAACGAGGAGATCGCGAACGGTCTGCTCGTTGTCGCCCACCAGTTGCCTCATCACGCCAAGGCGGCCGTCGATGGTGATCGTGCCGCTCGTGGCTGTCGCCTCGCCGGCGATCAGTCGCAGCAAGGTGCTCTTGCCAACGCCGTTGGCGCCGACCAGGGCAACGCGGTCGCCGTTGCCGACGGCGAAGCTGACGTCGCGCAGCAGCTCGGCGCCCCCCGGACGCCGCCATCCCACGTGGCTGACCTGGATCGATCCCATAGAGATCGCTCACGCTATTCCAAGGCGACGATCGAGCCCTGCCGGTTTCCGCCGGGATCGCCTGGATCACACGCGGATACACTGGGGTCTGATGTTGCAGAAGGTCGCACCACCCTCCACGTTGCCGCAGGCCAACGATCCGTGCTGGTGCGGCAGCGGCCGCAAGTACAAGCGCTGCCACAAACCGCTGGAGGGCCGGGTCGTGCAGGGGGTCGTCAGCCCGCGGCGGAGCGTTCCCGATCACATCGTTCGTCCTCCGTACGTCGAGACCGGCGTTCCCGTCCGGTGGGCCGAGTCGAGGGTCAAGTCGGCCGACATCATCGAGCGCATGCGTCATGCCGGGATCGTCGCCGCCGAGGTGCTCCGTCTCGGGGGTGAGATGGTTGCTCCGGGCGTCACGACCGACGCGATCGACGTGTACGTGCACGATCTGTGCATCGAACGCAACTCGTATCCGAGCCCGCTCAACTACAACCACTTCCCCAAGAGCGTGTGCACCAGTGTCAACGAGGTCATCTGCCACGGAATCCCCGACTCGCGACCGTTGCAAGACGGCGACATCATCAACATCGATGTCACGACGTTCGTCGGCGGCGTGCACGGCGATACCAACGCCACGTTCCTGGTCGGCTCTGTCGATCCGGCCAGCCAGCAGCTGGTTCGAGTCACCGAGGAATGCATGTGGCACGGCATCGAAGCAGTGCGTCCCGGCAGGCCTATCAGCGACATCGGCAGGGCCATCGAATCCCACGCCAAGAAGTTCCGCTACGGAGTCGTGCGGGCGTTCATCGGTCATGGCATCGGTGAGCAGTTCCACAGCGACATCCAGATCCTGCACTACTACGACGAGCGAGCCAGCATGATCATGCGCCCCGGCATGACCTTCACCATCGAACCGATGATCACCATGGGCGCATGGCAGCACAAGATGGTCTTCGACGACAACTGGACCGCGATCACCACCGATGGCCGCCGCACCGCGCAGTTCGAGCACACCATCCTCGTCACCGACGACGGCTTCGATGTGCTCACCGCCCCCGGTGCCGTGTCGCCGTCCGCCCCTTGGCATCGCTGACCCGCTGAGCCCAGCCGTCCCCCGCAGCAGTCGTGTGGAGTGTTTCGCGGCACCCTGGTAGTCGCCAAAGACTCCACAGGAGTCGGACCGCGTAGTCTCGGGGGGATGCAGCCAGCGACGCTCAGCGCCCGCCGCGAGCTCGATCGGCGGATCATCGCGCTGGCGATTCCTGCCCTCGGAACACTGGCGATCGAGCCGTTGTACGTGCTGGTCGACACGGCGATCGTCGGTCGGCTGGGTACCCCGCAACTCGGTGGATTGGCGATCGCGTCGACCATCTTGCTCACAGTCATCTCCCTCACCGCCTCACTGGAGTACGGCGTCACTCCCGATGTCGCCTTCGCACATGGCGCCGGCCAGTCGGCCGAAGCGCGCGACGTCGCCACCGCAGCGTTGCGACTGGCAGTGATGATCGGCGTGCCGATGGGTTGCGTTGTTGCCGCTGCGGCCCATCCGCTGGCGTGGCTGCTCGGTGGGCGCGGCGACGTGCTCGGCTATGCGGTCACGTACTTGCGGATCAGTTGCGTCGGTCTGCCCTTCGTGCTGATCACGTACGTCGGACACGGCGTGATGCGTGGTGTCAACGATCTGCGCAAGCCGTTGCAGATCGTTCTGTTCGCCAATGTCGCCAACGTCATCTTGGAGATCGTGGCCGTCTACTGGCTCGGCCTCGGCGTCGCCGGGTCGGCGTGGAGCACGGTGTGCGTGCAGATCGTCGCTGCAGGGTTGTTCTTCCGGGTGCTGAAGCCGCATCGTGGCGGCAGCCATCCGACCAGGGAGCGGATCAACAAGCTGCTGCGCAGCGGCGTGCACTTCGCGGTGCGGTCGCTGGCGATGTTCGCAGTGTGGAACACCGCGACAGCTGTCGCCGCGCACGTCGACACCCCCACGCTGGCCGCGCACCAAGTGCTGACGCAGCTCTTCATGTTCCTGGCCTTGATGCTCGATGCCTTGGCCATACCGGCGCAGTCGTTGGTGGCAGGCGCGCTGGGCGCCTCGGACACCGAGCGAGCGCTGCTGGTGGGCCGCACCAGCAACCGCCTGTCGCTGTGGTGTGCCGTCGCCTTGGCCGTGGTACTCGCCGGGCTGAGTCCGGTGCTCCCTCACGTGTTCAGTAGTGACCCGGCCGTGCACTCCCGGCTGTTGGCCGGTTTGCTGATCCTGGCCGTGATGCAGTTCCCTGGCGCCATCGCCTTCGCCTTCGACGGCGCCCTCATCGGTGCACACGATGAACGCTGGCTGGCCCGGCAGGCGGTGATCAACCTGGTCGGGTTCGCCCCGCTGGCGATCGCCACGTTGTTGGTTCCCAGGCTTGGGCTCGCCGGCCTGTGGGGTGCGCAACTGTCGTGGATGACGCTGCGAGCGTTCGTCAACTGGCGCCGGTGGGAGTCGCGGCCATGGCAGCGGGCAATGGGATCGATGCCAGCAACCGCGCTGTGAGTCGTACCGACGTCGCGCTGAGCCCGCTGCCGGCAGCGTGGTAGCGCACCCATTCAGTTGCTGCGTCGGAATGGAGCGCGTTGGACACGTCATCCAACCGGTCGGTGGTGCAGGTGATCACCGGAACGCTCGGCAGCCATGCACCATCGCGATCGATGACGGCTTCGATGCGTCGGGTCTGGTTGGCGATGAGGATCTTCGGCACCAGCCGCTGCGCCGCCCACCGGCGCAACGCCGGCGAGAGCGAAGCCAGCTCGACTCGTGGCGCGGCGAACTTCTGCTTGGCGAAACGAACCGGTCGTCGACCCCACCAGCACTCGTTGGGTTCGATCAGCCCGCTCGTGATCAGCGGCGGCCCGGTGGACGAATCGCTGACAGCGCCGACCAGCCCGTAGTACTGATCTCGAAAGTCGGCGGTGAACGCGGCGACGTCACCGAGTACCGGTCCATCGTGTGGTGAGGTGGCAGTCTCGGCAATGAGACCCGACCATCGTTCCGGCATCGTCATGGGTGGTTGCGGCTCGAAGTCCGCGCCGTATGCCCTGCGCACCTCACCCTGTGCCCCGCCCACCTCCCAGACACCCGCCCAGACGCGCACGTTGGCGTCGAACATGTGCGTCGGTGACCACCACATCCAGCGCAGCGCGGCGCGTTGGGAGACGTCATCGCGAATGGCCGCAGCGTCGCGTGTGGACAGCATCGACAGCGGCAGCACCAGCCCGACTCGCCCACCGGGGCGTGCCAACCGGATGGCTAGAGCGAGGAACTCCGCGGCGGTGTCGGCGTACGGCCCTCCGCCGAACTTCGAGCGACCGTGACGCGAGGTCGATGTGGCCAGTTGGTTGAGAAATGGTGGATTGCCGACAACGGCATCGAACCGTTGGTCTCGCCAATCGATTGCCAGAGAATCACCGCGGGTGAACTCAGTCGCCGGATCGATGTCGACCCCGGTCAAGTTCGCCGTGGCAGCAAATGGAGTGAGGAACCGCCCGTCGCCGCAAGCCGGGTCGAGGACCGTTTGCGGCTCGAAGCCCCGCCGCACTTCGGCAACGACGGCGTCGACCAGTTGCGGCGGCGTGTACCAGGCACCCAGCAGCTTTCGTTGTGACACCGGCATCGCCCGAGCGTAGGGTGCCAGCGCGTGACGGACGTGACAGGCCGCTACCTGAAGTTCGGGCGTGACGAGTGGGCAGATCTACGCGCCGCCACACCGCTGACTCTGGGCGAGCCCGATCTGGATTCGTTGCGTGGCATCAACGAGAGCATCGACCTCGATGAGGTCACCGCGGTCTACCTGCCACTCACCCGTCTGCTGAACCTCTACGTCTCGGCGACGCAACAGCTGCACCGAGTGTCGGGCGAGTTCCTCGGCACGTCGTCGGCCCCAAAGGTTCCGTACATCATCGGCATCGCCGGCAGCGTCGCAGTCGGCAAGAGCACCTTCGCCCGCATCCTGCAGGCCCTGCTGGCGCGCTGGCCCGATCATCCGAAGGTCGATCTGGTCACGACCGACGGCTTCCTCTACCCCAACAAGGTGCTCGACGAGCGCGGCATCATGAACCGCAAAGGCTTCCCCGAGAGCTACGACACCAGGCGTCTTCTGCAGTTCCTCCGCGAGTTGAAGAGCGGCGCCGAAACTGCCAGTGCGCCCGTGTACAGCCACGTTGTCTACGACGTTGTCGAGGGGCAGACCGTCGATGTCAGCCGGCCCGACATCGTCATCCTCGAGGGTCTCAACGTGTTGCAGGTCGGGCCACCAGGCGTCGCTACCGAGTTCGTCAGCGACTACTTCGATTTCAGCATCTACATCGACGCAGAGGAGGTGCACATCGAAGAGTGGTACGTGCAGCGTTTCATGAAGCTGCGCGACACCGTCTTCCAGAACCCGGACAGCTTCTTTCGCCACTTCGCCGATCTCTCCCATGACCAAGCGGTCGACGTGGCCAAGTCCATCTGGCGCGACATCAACGGCAAGAACCTCCGTGAGAACATCGACCCGACCAAGTCGCGTGCGGCACTGCTGTTGCGCAAGGGGCGCGATCATCGGGTGACCGACGTTTCGCTACGGCGGTTGTAGCCCGCGATCGACAGTCACCGCTCGGCCAGATGTTCGGCGCGACGCTTGTAGAACTCGTCGATCGGGCCGAACTCGGGCTCCTTGGAGAAGTGGTCACGGGTGTACTCGACGATCTCGTCGTTCGACTTGTCGAGGTCGAGTGGTTCGCCTTGCGGCTGGCGCACATGCCACGGCGTGTCGAGGAACACTTCGATACCGTTGAACTCGGGGTCACGGAAGTACACCGACCAGGCGTTGCCATGGGTGAGGGGCATGATCTGGGTGACGCGGGCGTTGGCTTCGAGCACCTTCTTCAGTGCCTTCAGGTCGTCGAGCGTGCCTCCCGAGCGGAACGCCACGTGGTTCACGCTGTTCGACGGGTCGGGTTCTGCGCGCCCGGTGATGAACGCGACCTGGTGGTGGTCGTTGGCGTTCTGTGACAGAAAGACGATCTCGTCGGGGCCGAACGGCCCGCGATCGGTTACTTCGAAGCCAAGGGTTTCCGAGTAGAACTCGATCATGTCGTCGACGTTGTGCACGTAGAGCACCGCGTGGGCGACCTCGAGCCGAAGACCGGTTGTCATGCGCCAATCGTAATCGCGTGATGCAGTTGGTGGCTTCTCGGGCGACCTTCTTGCGTCGAGGGTCGGCAACGTGCATGCTGCCTCGCGTGCACGCGCTCCAGCAAGGCCGGTGGCTTGAACGGCAGCGGCAGCCTGGGCACGCCTGACGGAGGGCTCGGCTATTCCGGCGCTCCATGAAGACCGAGCCAGGCGGGAAGATCGGCGAGCGAATCGAGCTCCACGAAGTTCTCGTCGTGCTCGACGTGTTCGAGATCCCACAGGATCGGGTAGGGAACGTGGACACCGTGACCGCCGAGTGAGAGTACCGGCAAGATGTCGCTGCGCACGCTGTTGCCGACCATGCAGAACCGGGTGGGGTCGATGCGGTGGCGCGACAGCAGCGTGGCGTACGTCTCCGGGTCCTTCTCCAACACGATCTCCACCTGTTCGAAGTGATGGGCCAGCCCGCTCGTGGTGACCTTGTGGGATTGATGGATGAGGTCGCCCTTGGTGATCAGGATCATCCGGTAGGTGGCTCCGACGGCTGACAACACTTCGGGAACGTGATCGAGCAGCCGAACAGGTTCTTCCAGTTGAGCCCTGACCATCTCGACCATCTCGGCGACGACGGTGGACGGAACCCTTCCGCCGCTGATGGTGACCGCTGCCTCGACCATCGACAAACCGAACGACTTGACGCCGTAGCCGAACGCGCCGAGGTTCTTGCGCTCCGTAGCGGTGAGCGCCGCCTTCACCTCAACACCTTCGGGGGCATACGGAGTGATCAGCTCGACGAACCGTTCTTCGTTGACTCGAAAGCCGTCCTCGCTGTGCCACAGGGTGTCGTCGGCGTCGAAGCCGATCACATCGAACGTTCTCATCGATGCAGTGCGTTGAGGTAGTTGTAGACGGTGATCCGGCTGACTCCCATTGCATCCGCAACATCTTCGACC
>DATAJN010000463.1:0-3811 GCA_036262105.1 Ilumatobacteraceae bacterium | reverse complement strand
AGTTGCGGTTGCCCCAGCGCCGCATACGTCCGCATGAGAAGCTGATAGCCGGTTTCCCGACACGGATCGGCTGCGACGAGATCCTCGCCCATGAGTGCCGACTGGTTGAGTTCACCATGCTCCAGCAGGAGCACGCCGAGCCGTTCGAGCAGGGTGCAGTGGTCGAGGCGGAGACGCCTTTGCATGTCGAAGAACCATTCGCCGCTGGTGTCGTCCTCGAGCAGTTCGCCCCGGTAGAGCGCGTGGGCGTGCCGGTATGCCGTCAGCGCGGCGGCGGTGTCCCCGCGCTCCGAGCATTGGTGGCCGAGGTGGACGGCCTGCGTGTACTCGTCGACATCGATCCAGAGCGTGAGCTGATTATCGAGGCGGTACGAACCCGCCCTGTACACCACGTGCGTTCGGCCCGGATCGCAACCTCGCAGGGTGCTCCGCAGCTGGTACACGGCGACGTTGAGATTGTTGCGCGCCGACTTGGAGCTCGATCGTGGCCAAAACACGTCCATCAGTACGTCGCGGCGCGCGCTGTGTGCCGCCTGGAGCAGCAGGTACTTGAGGAGCGATGCAGCCTTCTGGGACCGCCACGTGTCGACTACCGAGCCCCCACCGACATAGATCTCAAAGGAACCCAGGAGGCGGGCGACGAGCTGAGCGGTTGCTCCGTGCTCGGTCGTCGCGATGTGCTGTGGGCTGCCTTGCCGAGGCAACGCTGCCGTGCTGTCCCCCGTGGCCGGCAACTGCCGTGTGAGCTGGTCGAGAAGCTTCACTTGGGCATCGAGGGCGGTCTGAAGCTCGTGCACCAACCGCTCGTGACGTTCGATCGCGGTGACGAACGCGCCCGACGTCAACAGTGGGGCGGGCGCGATCATGCTCTCGCCGGGCGGTCCCGCCCGTGGGCTCGGTTGGCGCCTACCCCGCCAGGCTGGCCATCGCTTCAACGTCAGGACTCCTTGGGGCAGCCCGCCACGGAGAGTAACCGTCCCGCCATTTATAGACTGAACGACGGCCTGATACAAGACCCGCTCCGAAACGGATCCGGCCGGCCGAAGACGTGCTTGCTCACACAACGCCACGTGCGGCGAAGCGACTGATCGCCCGTGGGACGGATCGAAGACGCCGAGGACGAGCAAACGGGTCGCCGAGCCCCTTGGCTTCCCTGGCCTCCTGCAGTCAACCGCAGTGAGCGTGGGCTGAAATGGCGCCTGAGTATCGCGGTGACACAGTGTTCACAGTGGTTATTAAGCGCTGACCCTAACGCCCGGTAAGCGCTCGGTGGTACTGCTACGGGTGCTCAACCGCCACGACCAGGAGGAAGTATGACTACCAGCCAGCCCAACGTCCTGCCAGCGATTGCCCTCACTTGCAGTGGGGTCGATATTCTCTCGCCGCCGCCGGCCGCCACCGACATCGTCGATGCCGGCCAGCCAGTCCAGTTCCGCATCAACCTCGCCATCAACGGACTCAACGCCATCGTCTCGATGTACGCCAATGAGCCCGTGGAGGTGAAGCACCACATCGAGCAGATCGAGACTGGCATCCGACAGACGCTCGGCCCGGTGCCCTTCGTCACGCCAGCCAGCGTCGCCGCGCTCAACGCCGGCTTCTCGTTCACGACTGGTCCGTTCACCAGCAGCGTGAACGGTGGCGGCGGCGCATTCCAGACCGCCGCCGGCGACGATGACGGCGTGTACCGGGTGCTCACGGAGCTGCACTTCACGACAGGCAAGCTCAACTCGGTGTTCGACGACCGCATCCTGGTGGTCTCGGCACCGTAAAGGTACAAGCCAGCAACTGACGGCTGACCGAGCCTCACCCGCCGGTCAGCCGTCGCTCGACGAGGGAGGAATCGGCCATGGCGAGCGAGGAGGAGCTCGAGCAAATCCACGGTATCGGCGAAGCGATGCGCGAGCGGCTGCGTCGGGACCACGAGATCCACCGTCTCGCGGACCTGGCCCGCCTCACCGACACGGCGGTGGACGAGCTCCAACAGGCCCTGCGAGCTGCGCGTGCCGGCCGTGTTGACGTGAGCCGGTGGCGGGACGAAGCCAGACGGCTCGTCAGCGAACCCGAAGCCAACGGCGAATCTCCGCTGGCCACGTTCGTTGTGGAGGCACGACGGGGCAGCAGCGGTACGGGGGGCGAGCCCTCGTTCGTGGTCCACCATGTTGAGGCCGACGAAACGTCGGAGACATCGAACCCCCTACCGACAGTCGAGGTGGTGGCCGCATGGATGCGCGACCGCGTGGCGGAAGTCAGTTCACCTCGCGAGGGGGCGACCGGCGGTGAGCCAGCCGATCTCTCCGAGCGAATGACCGAGGACGCGCCACCGTGGCCCCGGCGACCGGTCCGGCGGGGACGGCTCAGGATCAGTGGCCTCGAGGTCCATCGCGCCGACGACCGGGACCTCAACGGGACGACGAGGTCGCTGCTCGCCGACGCTCCCGTCACTCTCGACGGGGCACACCCGGTGGTGCTCGTCGGGAATGTGAGCCTGGTGGGCGCCGTGGACTGGGCGACATGCCGCATGCGCTGCCGGTTACATGACCTCGACTCCGAGCATGTCATCGAGTACGCCTGGGGAGGCGACTCGATGCTTGCTCCCGGTGGCCCCGACACCGAAATGGCCAGTGCCCCCGTCTCGATCCCGCTCGGGGCCTATCGTGGCGAACTGTTCGCCGAGGACCGCAGCCAAAGCGTTCGGCGAGGGTTCTGCGAACTGCCGCTGATCACCGTTAACTGACCCTTCGCGCCGCTTCTTGACGGAATCATCACAGACAATCAATCGGAGACGTGCGATCATGGTCGTGAATAGCGGCGGAGGTCAGCATGTTGGATTCGTTCACGGTACGTCTTCGAGAGGGCGCGTCGGGGCACACGTTCGCGATGGCCGACGCTGTGCGAGCCGATCAGCTCATCAACCCCCAGCTCGACGGCGCCCCCGATATCGGCGACCCAGCGCGAGATATCTACTACACGCTCTACGGCCCGAGCCGCTCAGACGGCCGTGATGGCTTCTACCACGGCGCCGGCTCACCCGGCTACTTCGAGCTCCACCCCAGGTTATGGCAGGGCTGGTGCCGTGACACCGAGGTACCAAGCGATCCTCCGCCGGCGCTCGACGAGCGACCGCTGTTCGGACACGCTGTGGTCCTCAACGTCGGGCTGATCGACGCTGATGGCCGACCGATGGGCTACCTTCGCAACCCCATCGGCGTCGATATCGTCATCGCCCCCGAGCCCTCCCGAACCACCGCCTATTCCTTGGGATCTTGAGCTCTGTGGAGACCGTGACGCTTCCCGTTGTCACATAGGGTCCGAAGGCCCTACTTCCTCTTGGACCGCTCGCCGGATACTGGGGTGATGGGAAGGAGTTTTCGGCTATGACCAAGCCGACGCCCAAGACACGACTACCTCCGCGCTGGTTCATCCGGCTCTTCTGGTTCACTCATCGCCGCGTGTACCGTCTGACGGGCGGCCGGCTGGGTCTGTGGCGGGCGAAGCGCAACCGCTGGGGCGTCATGCGTCTCACCATTGTCGGTCGGCGGACCGGCCTGGAACGCAGCGTCATGGTCGGCTACTTCGAGGATGGGCCGAACCTCGTCACCATGGCGATGAACGGCTGGGGCGAGGACGAACCGGCATGGTGGCTGAACCTGCAGGCCCACCCCGACGCTCGGGTCGACCTTGTCGAGGGGCCGCGTCTGGTCACCGGCCGGGCCGCCAGCGGCGCAGAGCGGGAACGACTGTGGTCACGGTGGGGAGAGATCGACAAGAACCTCGACGCCTACGCAGCACGCCGCTCGACGGAGACCGC
>DATAJN010000462.1:0-7413 GCA_036262105.1 Ilumatobacteraceae bacterium | reverse complement strand
GCGTGGCAACCACCACGACGATCGAGAGTCGCAGATACCGGTACGTCGATTTCGCATACTGCCACTGGTCATCCGTGGCAGCTGCTGCGTCGGACTGAGCCATTCGAGTGCCCCTTTCGTAGAGACGCGCCAGTCCATCGAAGAGAACGGCGCAGTCGTCTGTCTCAAAGAGCGTCGAGCGGCTGGATCTGATACTGGATGTCTCGCGCGGCGAGTGTCGAGCGCGAGTCGCCAAACCCTCGTCAACCGCGCCAGAGGCTTCGTTCGGTGCGGCTCCGATCCAGCGTCCTTGGGCGCGAAAGTGGCAGCCCGCCTTCCTCAATCGCACCCATCGAGCCTGCTTGGGCGCAGAAACGGAAGTCGCACTTCCAGAATCGCGCCCATGTGAGTCAATCGCGCGGCGATCGAGAACGGCACACCTATCCGTGCGCTTCGAATCCGAATTGACTACCCAGGGGTCACTTCGCGACGTCTGCTTGCATGGCGTCGAGGTACCTGGTGGTTGCTGCTCGCTGCAATCGTCGGGCGAACGGCGGGCAGGCGCGAGCCAACGGGTGTCGGGGGCGCGACACGGCGACGATCTCGAACGTCACCTCGCCGTCGGGTCCTCGTACCACTGAGAACGACTCTTCGCCCTGTTCGGGATGAACCGAGAGCGTGCCGTAGGCGAATCCGAAGCGGTCGGGTCGATTGACGACGTGGACGACCTGGCACACGACATCGATGAAACCGAGCGGAATGGGTGCGGCCATTGCGACCACCGACCCAGCGACAGGCAGGCCCTCCGCGAGAACGATCAAGCCGGCTCCTTCGTGGACTCGCCATTGTTTCAACGCAGAGACGGCGCGTTCGAAGACGCGATCACCGCGACCGAGCGAGCGAGACTGTCGCTCGAGTCGATAACCCTTCGGGGGGCGAGCATCGGCCGACATCCCGATCGGCGCGTAGGTCAGCGAGTCCGAACGACCGGCATCCAGGAGCGAACGGAGCACCTCCTCCGAGGGACGGGAGAACCGGATCGTCACTGTGGTTGCCGTCAGCCTCGTGTGACGGCGATGAGCGGCGCGTAAGTGGACGGGTCGATGCGCGCATCGATCAGGCGGGGGCGATCCCAGCCACCGGCCAACACGGCCCTGGCCCCGGCGGTGGTCGTGACCACAGCGGAGTCGAGCCCCATCGCCGAGGCGACTTGGGCGTAGTCGACGGGCCCGAACCGCACCGCTTCTTGCCCACCCTGCCCGGATCGTTGCTTGACCTCGATCAAGCTCAGCGCGGCATCGTCGAACACCACCACCGTGACCGGCAGTTGCAGTCGAGCCAGCGTCTCGAGCTCGGCGAGTGTCATGGCCAGACCTCCGTCGCCGACCATGCACACCACCGGCGAACCGGGGCGGGCGAGAGCAGCACCGATCGCAGCCGGCAAGGCGAAGCCCATGGTCGCCAGCCCGTTGGAGATCAACAGCCGCAGCGGTGTGGCCGCCCGCCAGAAGGGCATGACGGCCAGGAAGTGAGCGCCGGCATCGACGGTTGCCGTGGCCTGCGCCGGCGTGGCCGCCGCGACCGCGGCCGCCAGCTCGAGCGGGCCGAAGTTGCCGGTGCTGGTCGCGGCGAGCGCGACGCGGGCCTTGGCCAGCGCCGCCGCACCCGAACCAGTCGGCCATGCACCCGTCGACGTTCCGACCACGCGGTGGAGCGTCGATGCCAGCGGGCCGAGGACCTCGATGGAGATCGGCACGAGCGTCGCGCAGGCGGCGACCTCGGACACCGACACCACTGGCACGTCGTACCGCCACGGCGACGGCATCGGCTCGACCTGGTCGAGCCCCACAGCCAGAACGAGATCGCACTCGCCGATGATCGCCGCCTCGATCGCTCCACTGGTGAAGAGACCGGCCTGCTGCGGGTGACCCTCGGGAACGACGCCGAGGGCCTGGTAGGTCGTCAGCACCGGGCACCCGAGCCTCTCGAGCACGGCGAGCACCTGGCCCGCGGAACCCACCGCCTCCAACCCGACGATCGCAACCGGATTGGCTGCACGACGCAACAGTTCGGCTGCACGTTCGACGATGTCGTCAGCCGACTGCACAGGCGCCGCACTCGCCGGCAAATCGATCTCGCAGCCGCGGGGGTCGTAGTCGAGGTGAACTGCGCCCGCCGGGCGAGCCGCAGCGAGAGCGAGGGCGCCGCGAACCACGTCGACGGCACGCGGGGAATCGATCAGTCGCCCGCTCCATTTGGTCACCGGCGCGAACAGCTGCTGCTGGTCGAATCGTTGGTGGGCGAACCGGTCTCGGTCGACACCGGGCACGCAGTCGGTGACGAGCAGCAGCGGGAATCGATCGAGCGTGGCCTGAGCCGCGCCGTTGGTCGCGCAGGCCGCGCCCGGGCCACGGGTGGCGATCGCCAGCCCGGGCCGCCCCGTGAGCAGCCCGAATGTTCCGGCCATCATGCAGGCGGCCATCTCGCCGTGGGCGAGCACGAAACGCAGGCCAGCTTCGCCGGCCGCTCCGACGACGTCGAGGTTGGGCCCTCCCCCGGGCATGCCGAACACAACCTCTGCGCCATGCTCGCGCACACCCTCGGCCAACACCTTCGCCAACCCTTTGCTCATCCCGGTTGGACGCTATTCGACGAACGTGACGCGCGACGGCCACGAACGGACAGCACCTCATATGCTGCGCCCAGAAAGCAGGTGTCGATGAGCGACGTGATCGTCGAAGTCGAAGGAGTGTCGAAACGATTCGGCGAGGTGATCGCAGTCGACGACTTCTCGTTCAGCGTCGAGCGCGGTCAGGTGTACGGGCTGCTCGGCCCGAACGGCGCCGGCAAGTCGACGACGTTGCGGGTGATCATGGGGCTCGAGCGGCCCAACCATGGAGTCGCCCGCCTCTTCGGCTCGCCCGTTACACCGAGTTGCCCGCAACTCGCCCGCGTCGGCGCCATCGTCGAGCAGGCTGCGTTCGTCCCCCATCTGTCGGGCATGCGCAACCTGAGGTTGTGGTGGACCGCGGGCGGCGCGCACATGCGCGACGCCGATCTCGACCATGCACTTGCCATCGCCGATCTCGGTGACGCGATCGACCGCAAGGTGAAGACCTACTCGCAGGGCATGAAACAGCGCCTCGGGTTCGCCCGACTGCTGCTGGGCCGGCCCGAACTGCTCGTGCTCGACGAGCCCACGAACGGGTTGGATCCCGGAGAGATCCGCGAGATCCGCGAGCTGATCGGACGGCTCACTCATCAGGGGGCGACCGTTCTGCTGTCGAGCCACCACCTCAGCGAAGTCGAGCAGGTGTGCAGCCACGCGCTGGTGATGAACCATGGCCGTCTGGTCACGAGCGGCACGGTCAGCAACCTCGTCGGTACGACCAAGTCGGTCTACATCGAAGTCGACGATCGCGCCGCCGCGCATGCGTTGCTGTCGCGATTGCCGATCGTGTCGAACGTCCAGATCCAAGGTGACGGGCTCGTGATCGTGATGGGCGATGGGCGCAGATCCGAGGTCGCCGACGCGCTGTTCCACGCCGGGCTGCGCTTGGAGACCCTCATGCCGACGCAGCGACTCGAAGACGCCTTTCTCGACCTGCTCGCTGCCGGTGACGCCGCCGTGGCCGAACCCGACGTCGCCCAGGTGCCGTCGTGATCGCCCTCATTCGCACCGAGTTCACGAAGGCTGCGTCGCGAACACGCAGTCTGGTGATTGCTCTGCTGCTCGTCGGGTTGCCGACTCTGATCGTGGTAGCGATCAACGCCAGGGGTGACAGGCCGCGCCGAGACAACGGCGAGGGCCTGTTCCGGCTGGCGTCGCAAAGCGGCCTGCTCGTACCTGCTGCTGTGCTCAGCGCGACAAGTGGATTCCTCCTCATCGTCATCGCTGGGATGTTCGCCGGCGATTCCGTCGCCAGCGACGCGAGCTGGGGCAACCTTCGCTACGTCTTGATGCGGCCCGTGTCGCGCGCCCGGCTCCTGCTCTCCAAGGCATTCGTGGCCGGCGTGCTGATCTGGGCAGCGACCATCCTCGTGACGCTCGCTGCGTTGGTGGCCGGTCTGGTTCTGTTCGGCGCACACGACGTGACAGTTCCTGGGATCGGAGGCCTCGTCGGCGGCTTCAACCTCAGCGGCGGAGCACTCGCGCTACGAGTACTGATCGCCACCGGCTACGTCGCCTTCGGCTTCAGCGCGCTGCTGGCGATCGGCACGTTGTTCTCGACGCTCACCGACACGGCCGCCAGCGCGATCGGAGCAACCGTCGGCGTCTACATCGTGTCGGAGATCCTCGACAGCATCACCCAGCTCGGTCAGGTTCGCTACGGCTTTCCAACCCACTACTTCGACGCCTGGGAGACGATGTTCACCGACAACACGTACTCGCGGGAGATGGTCGTCGGCATCGTGGTGCAGGTCGCCTATCTCGTCGTCGTCGGCGCCGCTGCGGTGATGTTGTTCAACCGCAAGGACATCCGTTCCTGATTACCGACGCGGTGAAATCGCGCGATGCTGTTCGGCGACATCAGGAGGGGACATGACAGACATTCGACAGGGCCGATGGACCGCTGAGATCGAAGGCGATTTCGTGGTGTTCATCATCGGCGCCCGCGTCAACTCGAAGTGGCACGTGCTGAGGAGCCTCACCGACCTCGGAGGCCGCCGGGGTATGAACCACATGCTGAAGTACCTCGTGCAGCACCCCGAGAAGGGATTGCTCGGATACCAGACGCTGGGTTTCGCCAACGTGCAGTACTGGCGCTCGTTCGAGCACCTCGAGGCCTTTGCCAAGGACAAAGACGATCCTCACCTCGACGCGTGGCGCAAGTTCTGGAAGCGCGTCCGCACCAGTGGCCGCTCAGGCATCTGGCACGAGACCTTCCTCGTCCGCGATGGCGAGTACGAGGCGATCTACGGCAACATGCCGCCCCGCGGACTCGGAAAGGCCAGCAGGCTCGTGCCTGTGGCCGAGTCGGTCGGGGCCCGCCAACGGATCAAAGCCGCGACCAAGGGATCCTGATGCCCGGCCGTGTCTGAAGGAACCTTCAGCTTGCTTCAAGATCTCATGAGCATGACTTTGCCACGATGATCCTGTCCACGCGACGAAAGGAACAACGGCATGTCTATCCCCCAAGACCCCGATGCCGGTACCGAGAACCAGCTCTGGCCGGCTCCGGACGGATCAACACCCATCCTCGACCCCACCGCGCCGAGACTCGACCTCGCGACGCCGCGACCTCGCCGACGCCGACTCGCCATCGGGGCGATCGCAGTAGTGGCGATCGCCGGCGGCACGGTCGGCGGCGCCCTTGCTGGTCGAAACAACCCTCCGGCGGCAACCGCGACCGCGTCGAACGGTGGCTTCGACACCGCCTCCGTCGTGCCTGCGAGCCCCGCCAAGCAAGATGTCTCCAGCCTGATCAGCTCGGCGTTGCCGGGAGTCGTCAGCATCAGCGTCGTGCTCAACGGTGGCCAAGGTGCCGGCACCGGCTTCGTGATCAGCAGCGACGGGCAGATTGCCACCAACGCCCACGTGGTCGCCGACGCCTCAAAGATCGAAGTGAAGTTCGCCGACGGTTCGACTGCCACGGCATCGGTCCTCGGGGTCGACCGCACCGACGACCTCGCTGTCATCAAGGTCGACAAGGCCGGCCTCACCGCACTGTCGTTGGGAAAGTCGTCCGATCTGAAGATCGGTGAACCCGTCGTGGCCATCGGCAACGCACTCGACCTCACCGGTGGCCCCACCGCAACCGAAGGGATCGTGTCGGCGCTCGACCGCACCATCGACACCAACGAGGGCGAGCACCTGACTCACCTCCTGCAGACCGACGCGGCGATCAACCCGGGCAACTCCGGAGGTCCGCTGCTCACACTCGACGGAAAGGTCGTCGGCATCAACTCCGCAGGCTCGCAGGACGCACAGAACATCGGCTTCGCGATCGCCATCGACACGGCTAAGCCGATCGTCGAACAACTTCAGCAGGGCAAGACCGTCACGAAGGCCTACCTGGGGGTGTCGACCACTCCGGTCGATGCCACCGTTGCAGCTCGTAACGGGCTCGACATCGACCACGGTCTCCTCGTCGTCGACGTCACCGCGAATTCCGCTGCGGCCGGCGCCGGCGTGCAACCCGGCGACGTGATCGTGTCGATCAACGGCACGACGACCAACGACAACGCCACCCTCGGCGACACGATCCAGAGCACGGGCGCCGGGAAGGTCGTTCACCTGAAGGTGCATCGCGACGGCAAGGACATCAACATCGACGCCACGTTGTCGACGCACATGGCGTGATCTCTACAGAGACCGGATCGGTGCGCTCGCGTCGGTCAGCGGGCCATGGTGCCCCAGCATCGCCCCGCCGATTGCGCACGCTCCCAAGGTGATCAGCAACGAGGCCATCACCGCCGCTCCTTGAGCGGCGGTGAGCTGGTTCGTGGCAAGACCGATCGACACGACCGCCGCCGGTACGCCGAGCTGTGCAGACGCAACCAGCCCCATTCCGATCGGCAGTCGCCACACGATGGCCGCGCCCACGTGGATGGCGATGGCCACGCCGGCGATGGCACCCGATAGCGCCATGGCCCGGGGAGAATCGACAAGGGCGCCGAGGTCGATCTGGGTTCCGAGGTGGACGAAGAACACGGGAATCGCAAACCCCTCGCCGATGCCGACCAACTGCTGGGCGACGCGTCGGGGCTCGCCGAGCACGGCGACGACAGTGCCGACGGCAAACCCGGCAATCAGGATCGAAGTTCCGAATCGGGTAGCCAACCACGCACACGTGAACAGGGCCAGCAACGAGATGCGCAGGTCGAGGCCCCAACCACGTTCGCGGGAGAGCATCCTCAACCGCTGCACCCAGGACCAACCGATGGCGACCTTGGCCAGCAACAGCAACGCAACGCCGGCAAGCACCACCAGTGCGCCACCCGACACCACGCGGAGAAGTCCGCCAGTGGCCAGCACCACCGGCAGGGCCAGAACCGTGACCACATCGGCAATCGCGATCCACGCCATCGCCACCAGGGCAGGGTGGTCGGATTGACCGAGCCCCTGGAGCACTGGCAGCGCGACGGCGCCCGAGCTCGTTGCCAGCACGACCGCAAGGATCGCCGGTCGGTCGAGACCGACCACCCGCGCCAGGAGGAACGCGGCCACCACGGCCAGAGTGCCCACCGTCGCAGCAACGGCTGCCCCGACAGCAAGAGAGGATCGAAGACGTAGATCACGAACGGGAAGGTGGGTGCCGACCACGAACATCAGCAGGGCGAACCCGATGTTGGCCAGTCCGTTCAGCAAGGGATTGGCCGGGTCGACCCATTTCAGACCGCTCGAGCCGATGGCCACCCCGGCGGCGATCTCACCGACGATCACCGGCGGTGCGAAGCGGTGCGCCGAGGCCAACATCGGACCGACCAGCC
>DATAJN010000461.1:0-1767 GCA_036262105.1 Ilumatobacteraceae bacterium | reverse complement strand
GCAACGAAGGGATCCGGGTGACGATCTCGACGCCCGAGGAGAACGATCGCTTCTTGCAGACCCTGGCCGATGTGATCGCGCCGACAACCGTCAGCTGATCAACCCATCAGCGAAGCCAACGCCCACACCGCGGCGACCAGGCCGATCACACCCATCAACACGCTGCGGCCGACCGGCGCCTTCGGGAGATCGCCCTCCTGCGGCGGGGGCGGCTTGACCAAGGCCATCAGGTTCCCGGCGAACAGCGCGCCACCGAGCGCGAGCACCAGGTAAGCCAGAAGGTCGTCGCCAAGGAACACATTCCTAGTCTGGCGGCCGGTTGCTGACGGCACTACGTGAGAGCGCGACAAATCCCGTCATCGCGTCACGATGTGCAAGCCGCTGGAGCCGGTGGCCGGAGACTCTGCTCACTCATCGGATTTTCGTGTCGTGATCCGCGCCATCAGTGACCGAGCTGCGCCAAGGACAAGCTCGCGGTTGTACGTGACGGCGAACTGGAAGCGGCGATCATGGTCAGGTCCCGTATCACCGAGGTCGCGAGCGATCAGTGCAGCCGAGTAGTGGGGACCAACCACTGCCACAGTCCATTCCTCCGCCAACGGATCCGTTGCACGCAGCGAATTGCCGAGCACGCCCGGTGCGGATTCGGTTCTCAGATCGACTCCAAGTGCTGCGACGAGCGGGCAGTGCACGGCCAGTGCGGTGTAGCGCCTCGCCGTCGCCGGAGTAAATCGTTCCGCCGTTTGAAACGCTGCAAGCACGACAGGAGCCGGCCACACGTGCAGACCCTCGTTCTCGATGTGGAGGCACAGGTCGAGCAACAAACCTTTACGCCCGACTCGCAGTTGTCGGTCCTCCGAGACGAGAGCGAATGGTGTCGCCGAGGCTGCCCCCGACGGGCGCGCGAATGTGATCTCACGTCGTGGCGGTGAAGATCGGACGAGTGCGCCCGGTCGTCCGAACAACCAGCCTTGGCCCAAGGTTGCGCCCAAGGCGAGCGCTTGGTCGAGATGCGCCTGGGTCTCGACTCCCTCGGCTAGGACGACAGCGCCGGTGCATTCACTATGAGCCATCACGGCCGACATGATCGCTGCCTGATCGGCATTTGGTCGCTGCGTCACCAGGGTCACGTCGAGCTTGATCACGTCGGGTGCAAGCAACGGAAGCAGCGCCAGCGATGCCGGTTCAGCGCCGACGTCGTCAAGTGCAATACCCCATCCGTTGGCGCGAGCCCAGTCGACAAGGCGCAGGAGTTCGGCCGGATGACTCGCCAGAGACCGTTCTGTCAGCTCGAGCATGACGCGCAGTCCAGCATCTGCCGCCGCGATCGTCAGTTCTGCGCCGGGTGGCGGGGCTGAACCAAGCGTCTCGGGCTCGACGTTGACGAACAGCACGTGGTGCTTCCCCAATCCGAAAGCAAGTGCGTCCTCGAGGGCGGCGAGGCGACAGGCCCAATCGAGGTCACGCACGCGCCCGTTGGCCTGAGCGGCACCGAAGACGACATCCGGCGTGGCCCCCGAGAGATTGGGCCAACGTGCCAATGCCTCAAAGCCGACGACATCGCCCTCGGTGAGATCGACGATCGGCTGATAGACCGGACGCAGTTCTGTTCTCATGACGAACCGGTCGAAATCGAGGGGCGTTTCCGCCGTGATGGTGACTACCGACATGCGTGCCTGGCTTCCATTCAGCAGAGGCGTCGGGCCTATGTGATCAAACGATGACCGACTGCTCGTCCTGCCAACCAAGGCGTCAACACGAGATACG
>DATAJN010000460.1:0-13282 GCA_036262105.1 Ilumatobacteraceae bacterium | reverse complement strand
CTTCCTCGGTGGCGCCCATAGAACTTCAATGGGCGGAATTCCGGAAGTGACCGTTCGGTTTCCGCGCCCAAGCGACGGGCGTGCGTCAGTCGGCGGTGCGGGGAACTCCGTGGGGGTTGGGTGGTCGTTCGCCGCGCAACTCCGCGACGACCGTTACGAGGCGGCCCATCACGGCGTCGGCGGCCAGGCGAACCTCGTCGACAGTTGGCTCGGTGGTCGGCCCGATGTTCATCAAGGCGCGCACGTCGATCGGACTGCCGATTCGCGTGTCGACCCTTGGGCGGCGGATCAGGTTTCCCAACAACGTCGGAACCACGCGGTGCCGGCTGACGACCCGATGAGCGCCGACCATCGCCACGGGCACGATCGGCGCGCCGGTTCGCAGCGCCAGCCTGACAGCCCCCGTCTTGGCCCGTTCCGGCCACATCATCGGATCGCGGGTGAGCCGGCCTTCAGGGAACACGCCGACAGCCTCACCTGCTTCCAGGGCGAGCGCGGCCTCGTCGAGCGAGGTCGCGGCATCGGCCGCGCCGCGCTTGACCTTGATGAAACCAAGCCGGCGAGCGATGGTGCCGAGCAACGGCGCGCTGAACACTCCAGAGGTGGCCAGCAGCCGCAGGGATCGACCCAGTCTCCGGCAGGCGAGCGCCAGTAGCACGCCGTCGGCGTAGCTCGTGTGGTTGGAGATGACGATGATCGGGCCCGACGGCAACCGCAGCGCCGCTTCACGCCGGCCTCGTTGGCGCTCGATCTGCAGTCTGCTGAAAAAGGCCGTTGCTGAGCCCAGCACCGCGGCCAGCACTGCATAGAGGATCGCGCCGGTTCGACCCGGCTTGCGCCACATCGGCGACCGGGTCAGCCCGTGTAGAACGAGTCGGCGACCGTCAGTGCTTCGTCGAGGATGGCCAGCCCTTCCAGCACCTCGTCGGCGGTGGCGGTGCACGGAGGCACGACATGCAGACGATTGAAATGGGTGAAGGGCCACAGCCCGCGCTGCTTGCAGGCGGCGGCGAGGTCGGCCATCGGCTTGGCTTCGGCACCCGATGCGTTGTACGGGACGAGGGGTTGCCGCGTTGCCCTGTCGGTGACGAGGTCGAGTGCCCAGAACACACCGAGGCCACGGACCTCGCCGATGCTCGGATGGTTGGCTTGCAGCTTCTCCAGGCCGGCCGCAATCACATCGGTGCCGAGCATTCGAGCGTGCTCGATGATGCCCTCTTCCTTGAAGATGTTGATGCTCGCCACTGCCGACGCGCATGCCAGTGGATGGCCCGAATACGTGAGCCCGCCGGGGAAGGCGCGGTCGCGGAACGTGTCGGCGATCTTCTGACCGATCACGACGCCGCCGAGCGGCAGGTAGCCCGAGTTCACTCCCTTGGCGAAGCAAACGAGGTCGGGCTGCACGCCCCACTTCTGGAACGCGAACCATTCACCGCAGCGACCGAACCCGGCCATCACTTCGTCGCAGATCATCACGATGCCGTGGCGATCGCAACGGTCGCGAACACCTTGGAGGTAGCCGTCGGGTGGCACGAGGATCCCGTTGGTGCCGACGACGGTCTCGATGAGGATCGCCGCGACGGTGTGGCTGCCTTCGACCATCAAGACATCGTCGAGGTGGGCGAGGGCGCGCTCGCACTCCTCGGCCTCGCTGCTCGAGTGGAAGGCACTGCGATACGCGTACGGCCCCCAGAACTTGACGACCCCCGGCATGCCTGGCTCGCTCGGCCAGCGGCGCGGATCACCGGTGAGGTTGATCGCCCCGTTGGTGCCGCCGTGGTAGCTGCGGTAGTGCGTGAGCACCTTGTTGCGACTGGTGTGCAAGCGGGCCATGCGCACTGCGTTCTCGGTTGCCTCGGCGCCGCCGTTGGTGAAGAACACCATGTTCAGTTGGCTGTCGTCGATCTTCTCCGCGGCGACCTCACAGATCAGCCGCGCTGCTTCGCTCCGTGCATCGTTGGCATGGAACGGCGCAACGGTGCACAGCCGGTCTGCCTGCTCCTTGATGGCCGCGACGAGCTTGGGATGCTGATGGCCGATGTTCACGTTGACGAGCTGACTGGAGAAGTCGAGGTATCTCGTGCCGTCCTGCGTCCAGAAGTGACTGCCCTCGGCTCGGGTGAGGACGACAGGGTTGAGAGCGCCTTGGGCGCTCCAGGAGTGGAAGACGTGGGCGCGGTCGTTGGCGAACGCATTCTCTGGATGAGTGTCGAGCACAGTCATGCCGAGCATGGTATTCGATACAGGACATTGCGTACAGACTGCACTTTGTACCCGCACATAATCGTTCAGTCGAGCGCGGCGATGGCCTCGGCGATCGACAGGGTGCGCTGGGCGTTGGCCACGTGGAGGTTCTCGATCATGCGACCGTCGACGGTGACGACACCTCGACCCTCGGCGACCGCCTCGTCGAAGGCGGCGATGATGCGTCGTGCCTGGTCGACATCGGCTGCGGAAGGTGCCCAGGCGTTGTTGGCGATCTCCACCTGCGCCGGATGGATGAGGGTCTTGCCGTCGAACCCGAACTCCACGCCCTGCGCACACTCACTGGCGAAGCCGTCGAGATCCTTCACGTCGTTGAACACTCCGTCGAGGATCGACTTGCCGGCCTCGCGCGCCGCCAACAAGGCGGCTGCCAGGTGGGGGAACAGGGCCCGCCGGTCGGCGACCAGTGGTACCCGTAGCTCACGAGCCAGATCGTTGGTGCCCATCACCAAGACAGATACCCGTGGATGCGCGGCGATCGCTCGGGCATCGAAGATTGCTGTAGGCGTCTCGACCATTGCCCACACGGTCATCGATTCCGGTGCGCCGGCAACATCGAGTCGTGATGACACCTGGTCGAGGTAGGCCACCGAGCTGACCTTTGGAACGACCACGGCGGCCGCGGTCGAAGTCGCGATCGCGGCCAGATCCGCCGGGCCCCAGGGTGTGTCGAGACCGTTGCAGCGGATCGTCAACTCGCGCCGGCCGTACTGACCCGATGCCGCGGCGGCGCAAGCCGCGAGACGGGCCGAGTCCTTGGCGTCGGGTGCCACCGCGTCTTCCAGGTCGAAGATGATGGCATCGGCGGGCAGCGACTTGGCCTTCTCGAGGGCGCGCTCGTTGGCGGCGGGCATGTACAACGCCGAGCGGAGCGGGCGGTACCGGCTCACGAGGAGAATCCATACGCGGCTGCGAGCTGCGGATCGCGCTCGGCGAGGCGGTGGGCGAGTTCGACGACGACCTTGCACTGCTTCACCGATGCGTCGTCCTCCATCTTGCCGTCGAGCATGATCGCGCCCGTTCCGTCACCCATCGCATCGATGACTCGCTGGGCATGCGCGACGTCCGCCGGGCGCGGACTGAAGACGCGTTTGGCGATCTCGATCTGCACCGGATGCAGGCTCCACGCCCCCACGCAGCCGAGCAGGTACGCATTCCGAAACTGGTCTTCGCAGGCAACCGTGTCTTTGATGTCGCCGAACGGTCCGTAGAAGGGCAGCAGACCGAACGTGACACAGGCGTCGACCATTCGGGCCAATGTGTAGTGCCACAGATCCTGCTGATAGATGGCTCGCGGCGCATCGGGGCTGGAGGGGTCGGGGTCGGCGCGAACCAGGTAATCGGGGTGCCCACCGCCCACACGGGTCGTCTTCATCCGCCGATTGGCAGCGAGGTCGGCGGGGCCGAGCGACAGGCCTTGCATGCGCGGCGATGCTGCGCAGATCGCCTCGATGTTGGCCACGCCTCGGGCCGTTTCGAGGATTGCGTGCACGAGGATCGGTCGTTCGAGGTGCGCTCTGGCCTCCAACTGGGCCAGCAGGCGATCGATGTAGTGGATGTCCTCGGGGCCCTCGACCTTGGGAACCATGATGACGTCGAGCTTGTCGCCGACCTCCGCGACCAGCGTGGTGAGGTCGTCGAGGCACCACGGCGAGTCGAGGCTGTTGATCCGCGTCCACAACTGCGTGTCACCCATGTCGAGCGAGCGAGCGACGTTGACCAACCCGGAGCGCGCCGCTTCCTTGTCGGCGATCGGGATCGCGTCCTCGAGATTGCCGAGGAGGATGTCGACGGTCGGCACCACCTCGGCAAGCTTGGCGACCACCTTGTCGATGTGCGGTGGGAAGAAGTGGATCACCCGGCTCGGCCTGAATGGGATTTCGCTCACGGGTGTCGGGGCGCCGACAGCCAGCGGTTTGAAGAAGTCTCGAGCGCTGCGCACGCCTGCAAGGGTATGTGTCGGTGGGGTCGACGGCGAAACGGGCATGATGGTCCGGTGACTGTGCGTTTCAAGGCGATCCTGTTCGATGCCGGCGGTGTGCTGCTGCTCCCCGATCCGACCGTGCTGGGTCCGTTGCTCGCCTACTACGGTGGCGACCCCTCCTTAGAGGCGCATCGTCGCGCTCACTACGCTGGTATGGCCGCCAAGTCGGCCGCCGGGACTGGTGAAGGCTTCTGGGCGGAGTATGACCATGCGTACGTGTGCAGCATTCACGTACCAGAACCCGACGTCGAGGCGGCTGTCAAGACGCTGCACCTAACTCGGAGTCCGTACTTGTGGCGATGGCCGATACCGGAGAGCTTCGCCGCGTTGAAGGCACTCTCGCTCGCCGGGGTGCCGTTGGGCGTCGTCTCCAACGCGAGCGGCCAGATCGACGAACTACTCACGAGAAGCGGCGTGTGCCAGGTTGGCGACGGGCCCAACGTTTGCGTGCGGGTCGTCGTCGACAGCCATCTCGTCGGCGTGACCAAGCCCGACCCTCGGATCTTCGATCATGCGCTCCCACATTTCGACAGTTTCGATCGAAGTCAGATTGCATTCGTCGGTGACTCCGTGACGCTGGACATCGGGGCAGCCCGCGAAGCAGGGCTTTACCCGATTCTCCTGGATCCGTACGACGATCACCCTGGCGCCGATTTCGAGCGGATCAGGTCATTGATGGAACTGCTGTGACAACTGGCGAAGGCGGGCACGGCGAGCCGGTCAGCGATCGCTGGTCGCAGTGGAAGGCCTCGACCGACCTGGACGAGTACTACTCACGGTGGAGACGTCTCGAAGAGGCCGGCCACTCACCTCATGGAGAGGCGGATTTCATCGAGAGCTTTCATCCAGACAGCGTGCTCGATGCCGGTTGCGGGATGGGTCGCGTGGCGATCGAGTTGGCCCATCGCGGCATTGACGTGGTCGGCGTCGATCTCGACGACGACCTCTTGGCGTTCGCCCGGCGGTCGCAAGTTTCAATCCAATGGGTGCACGCCGATCTGGTGACGGTGCGACTGAACCGTCTGTTCGACGCGGTGGTGATGCCCGGCAACGTCATGGTCTACTGCCGCCCGAGCGATCGGCAAGGCATCATCGGAACTGCCGCTGCTCATCTCGAGCCGCAGGGCCTGTTGATCGCCGGGTTCGAGGTCGAACGTCACCAGGATGCCGTCAGCATCCACGAGTACGACGAGTTGTGTGCCTCGTGCCATCTCGAGGTCGCCGAGCGCTGGTCGACGTGGCATCGCGACCCGTATCGCGGCGGGTCGTATGCGGTGTCGGTGCACCAACTGCGCGTACCCAACTGAGTCTCAGTGGTCAGTTGTCGCAGAGGCGCCGGGCGATCACCTTGAGGCAGAGCGTCTCGTCGGCACCTTCGAAGATGCTCAAGACGCGCGCATCGACGAAGAGCCGGCTCACCGGATACTCCTCGGCATAGCCGTAACCGCCGTGGATCTGCATGGCCTCGCGCGTGACCCATTCTGCGGCTCGGCACACGTATGCCTTCACCATGCTGGCCTCGATCGAGCCCTCGCCCTTGGCCATCAGCGTCGCCACGTGATAGCTGAACTGACGGGCGGCCTGGATGAGTACGGCCATCCTGCCGAGCTTCACGCGCGTGAGCTCGTACTCGAAGATCGGTGAGCCGAACACCGTACGGTTGCGCGCGTAGTCGGCGGCGGCTTCGTACGCCGCCTGCATCACTCCGATTGCCCGTGCGGCGGTCTGCAGCCGGCCGTTCTCGAAGCCCTCCATCTGGAAGTAGAAGCCCTTGCCGAGTCCGGCTTCCTCGCCGATCAAGTTCGTCGCCGGCACCCACCAGTTGTCGAGGGCGATCTCGTAGCTGTGCATGCCGCGGTACCCGATGGTGTCGATCGGGCGACCCTCCATCTTCCCGACTGTGCCGGCGGCCCCTTCCTCTTGGGTGAATTCGAAGCCGTGGCCTTCACCTCGGGGTTTGGGAACGATGAACAGGCTGAGCCCCCGGTGGGTCTTGGTGCGGTCGGGATCTGTTCGAGCGAGCAGCATCAGCACGTCGGCTCGCGCACCGAACGTGCACCACGTCTTCACGCCGTTGATCACGTAACCCGGCGCGCCGTCATGGCCCGCCGCCGGTGTGGCGGTCACCTTGATGCCGGCCACGTCGCTGCCGAAGTCGGGTTCGGTCACGGCGACCGCGGCCATCACCTCGGCAGTGGCCAGCTTGGGCAGCCAGTGGTGCTTCTGTGCCTCTGTGCCGCCCTTGAGGAGGGCCCTCGTGAGGATCTCCGGACGCGTGATCAGCGAGCCGCCGATGCCGAGCGAACCGCGACTGAGCTCTTCGGTGGCCACGACCATGGCGACGTATTCTCCGTCACCACCCTCGCTGTATCCGCCGTACTCGGCCGGCACGCTGAGGCCGAACACGCCCATCTCGGCGAGGCTGGCGATCAACTCCTCGGGCACGTCGCCGTTTTGTCGATGGACGTGCTCGGCGCGTGGGGCGATCTCGTTGGCATCGAACGATCGGAACGTGTCCTGCACCATCTCGAACTCCGGATCGAGGTGACGCGGCCCTGGTTTGTCGGCCAGCGAGGCGATGAACTCGGGACTGCGAAACCTGTCGAGGAAGGAATGGGCGTCGCCCAGCGGAGCCTTGTCGAGCCCCCACATAGCCTCGCGACCACACAGCCGGCTGATCAGATCGTGGATCACGTCGGCCACGAATGCGCAGGTCAGAACGGCCTCGAGGTCGCCTTTTGCGCCGTAGTCGAGCATCGACTTGGCCGCCGCCACCTGGGCCGCGGCGTGAGACAGATCGTAGGCCAGCACCTGGTGTTCGTCGGGTCCACCGGTCGCCGCAAGATGACGGATCGCCCGGCCGACCACATTGCCGGCGAGATCGATGACGTCGGCTGCGCCGACCAGGTCTGCGGCCGGCAACTCGAGTCGTTCCATCGAGCCGAGGCTACCGAGGAGAGCTGTGTGCCCGGAAAACGCCTGTACCGGCTCGCGGGGGAGTGTGACAGTGTGGCTCATGCGTTCAGAACCAATCACACGTGTCTGCGTGTACTGCGGGTCGAATGCGGGCACGTCGCCTTCCTATGGTCAGGCAGCTCAGCAGCTCGGCGCTGCGCTTGCTCATCGCGGGATCGGCCTTGTCTACGGAGGTGGAAGCGTCGGCTTGATGGGACTGGTTGCCGACGCCGCCCTCGCCGCCGGCGGAGAGGTGATCGGGGTCATCACCGAGCAGCTCGTGCGCGCCGAGGTTGCCCACGATGGTCTCACGCGCCTGGAGGTCGTGCCCACGATGCACGGCCGCAAGGCTCGACTGACGGAGCTGGCCGATGGGTTCGTCGTGCTACCGGGAGGTTTCGGCACCGTCGACGAATTTGCCGAGGCGCTGACGTGGAACCAGTTGGGCATCATCTCCAAGCCGGTCGTGCTGCTCGACGTCGACGGCTATTGGGGACCGCTCTTCGAGTGGATGTGCAACTCCGTCGCGGCCGGGTTCGTGCGCGACTCGCATCGCATGCTGGCACAGCGTGCCCACACCATCGACGAGGCGATCGCGCTGGCCACGGGGCCGGTGCCCGCCGTGGGGCACAAGTGGATCGACCGCGATGTCACGCCGCCTGGCGTACTTCGTTCACCGTCCAGCTGATCACGTCGGCGGCCCGCATCATCAACGCCGGCGTGGCTTCTCCCTCGCCCGTCGCGCGAGCGTTGAGCGCAGCCCTCAGCGTGTCGTGCATGGAGTCGGGTGTGACCACCAGCCCGTACTCTCCCGCTCCGCGCTTTGACGTGACATCACCAGTGAAGGCCGTGTAATGCATGCGCAACGCGCCGAGCGCGCACCACTCGAACGACGCCACATCGAAGGCGGCCCTCGGGTCGGCGCACGCCTCTGCGACCGACGTGGCCAGTTGGTGCCAGTAGGTCGACAGGTTGTCGACCACGAACCGCACACGGTCCTCGGTCTCGTGCCAGATGTTCAACGTGTCGACACTGGGACCGCGCACGGTTACGCCGTAGGTGGCCAGTGTGTACCAAGTCACGGGATTGATCTCGAAGCACTCGCCGTCGTGGTGCAGCTCGCCCGCCAGCGTCCATGGGCGATGTAGCCCGGTGGCCGGCGCGGCGATGAGATCCGCCCAAGCAAGGTAGGGCCCGTCGATCTGGGGCAGCAGTGAGCGTTCTGCCAACAGGGCGTGAACGGTGCGCAGCTCGCCGAAGTCTTCCTCGGTCGCCGGTTCGGCTGAGACGGCAACTATGTCGATGTCGCTGCGACCGGGTTGCCAGTCGTCCAGCGCGAAGGAGCCAACGACGTACAGCCCTTCGACGAGTCCCGGTGCCACCGAGTCGGCGATCTCGAGGTAGGTGCCGAGCGCGGTGGCGACATCCATTGCAACAGTCTTGCAGTGTGAACTGCACGGCAGCTTGATGCTCGTGCGGTGCGAATCACTACGGTGGGCTCTCGTGAATCACACGGTCGCATGCGTCGCCGAGGAGCTGTTCGCGTCGGACGCCCCGCACGGCTTGAGCCTCGCTCTTGTGCTCATGCATCGTGGCGAACTGGTCTTCGAACGTTACGGAACGCGGCCCGACACAGCGTTCGGCTCGGGTGGACCGGTCGACGCCGGCACCACCTTGATCTCGTGGAGCATGGCCAAGAGCATCACGCACGCTGCGGTAGGAATCCTCGTCGGCGACGATGTGCTCGACCCGACCATGCCGGCAGCCGTGCCCAGTTGGCGGGGTACTCCGAAAGAGTCGATCACGTTGCAACAGCTGCTCGACATGCGCTCCGGACTCGAATGGGTCGAGGACTACGTCGACGATTCAGTGAGCAACTGCATCGAGATGTTGTTCGGGTCGGGCCAGCACGACATGGCTGGGTATGCCGCGGCGCTCCCGATCGCCGTCGCGGCTGGCTCGACATGGAACTACTCGAGCGGCACGACCAACATGATCTGCCGCATCGTCGGGGATGCAGTCGGTGGTGGTCGTGAGGGTATGGAGACGTTCCTTCGCGAGAGGTTGTTCGACCCTGCCGGCATGCACAGCGCGGTCCCGGAGTTCGACACGGCCGGAACGTTCGTCGGGTCGTCGTACGTCTACGCGACGGCGCGCGATTTTGCCCTGTTCGGCGAGTTGTATCGCAACGACGGAACCGTCGGTGGCGAACGCCTGTTGCCCGAGGGTTGGTGCGATCACGCTCGCGCCTTCGTGGCGCACGACGAGGACGACTTCGACTACGGCAGCCACTGGTGGTTGTGGCGCGATCAGCCGGGCAGCCTCGCTTGCCACGGCTACGAGGGTCAGTACTGCGTGGTCGTGCCGGAGCGTGAGCTCGTGATGGTGCACCTCGGCAAGTCTCCGGTCGACAACCGCGTGGAGCTGACCAGCCGGCTGCGGACCATCGTCAACAGTGTCGAGCGCCGAACCGAACTCAGCCGCTGATGAACGCGGTCACGTCGGCGCGGTTGGCGAACGCTTGTGATTCCTCGGCTGTGCAGTTCGTGGTGACGGCGGTCATGAGTTTTCCGAAGAGCGTCACCTCGGTCATCGTCAGGTCTTTCATCGTCGTGCCCTTGCCGAGGTAGGTATCGATAGCGGCGATGTCGGCCTGGCAGTCCGTAGGAACCGTGCCGGTGGATGAAGCACTCAAGTCGGTCAGCGAGCCCAGGAAGGTGAGGAACGGAACCGTGCCGGGTGCCTCTTTTGCGGCGAGCTCGACGACCTGCTTGAGCTGCTCGGCGTCGGAGCCCGTGAGGTTGTACTTGTTGCAACCGGAGGCGGAGCTCTGAGTGTCGAATACGTCGGACTCGGACTGGAACGACTGGCCCAGTGCTTCGAAGTCGGCCAGAGTGGCCGTCTTCCAATCGACCTTGGAGACGGTCGGCTCGATCTGCTTGAGGAACGTCGACAGCAGAGTGATGCACTGCGGGGGCATGTCGCCGAAGTCGGAGACGGAGATCGTGTCCGTCGAGCCGCCGGACGTGTCGGACGTCGAGCCGTCCGTACCAGGGGTGGACGCGCCCGACTGATCGGCTGCTGTGTCGGCCGAACCGCCGTTGCTGGAGCTGCCGCAGGCCGCCAGCAGTGCCAAGGCGCCGATCAAGATCATCTTCTTCATGTCCCGTTTCCTCTTTCGTTCGTAGGGACGATACCCGTGGATGTGGACGAGATACTCGGCGTGCCATGCGGCTCATCCCCTGCGACGGGCGGCGATATGGGCTAAGAAAACGGGATGGCCATCGAGTCGGGCGACCCGGCAACGGGGGAACTGCCCCGTGTGTCGTCGGACGACACCGGTGGTCCGCCGCGCCCTCGCCGGTTCCGACCGTTCCGATTCACCCTCAAGTTGCTGGCCTTCGTCACCATCGTCTACCTCGGAACCTTCACGATCCTGCCGGGCGTACGAAACGCCTCGCGCCAGTTGAGCAACGTCAATCCGGCGCTGCTCGGGCTCGGGTTGTCTCTGGAGCTGGTGGCCTTGTTTGCCTACACGCTCCTCACCAAAGCTGCACTTGGAACCGAGTCCGACAAGATCTCCCGGGCACGACTGTTTCGGATCCAGATGAGCACCAAAGCCCTCTCGAGCATCGTGCCGGGCGGAAGTGCTGCCGGCTCGGCCATGGGCTACCGACTGATGACGCTCTCCGGCGTGAACGGGCCGGATGCAGGTTTCGCGCTCGCGACGGCCGGCCTCGGCTCGGCGGTGGTGCTCAACTTGTTGTTCTGGATCGCATTGATGGTCTCGATCCCGATTCGCGGAGTCAACCCCGGATATGCCACCGCCGCGGTTATCGGAATCGTGTTGATGCTTCTAGCCAGCGGCCTCGTGTTCGGGTTGATGGAGGGCCAGGGTCGCGCCGAACGGATCCTGCGCTGGGGTGCCCGACGTCTGCGGCTCAGCGAGGATCGCACCGCCGCCGGGGTACGGCACATCGGCGTACGTCTCGAAGATCTGGCCCGTGACCGACGATTGCTCGGACGGGTCCTCGGGTGGGCAGCCGCCAACTGGATTCTCGACGCCGCAGCGTTGTGGGTGTTCCTGCGCGCCTTCGGGGCCTCGACCGACATCGATGCGTTGATCGTCGCCTTCGGGCTGGTCAACGTCTTGGCGGTGATACCGATCACGCCTGGGGGTCTTGGCATCATCGATGGCGGTCTTCCTCTTGCCCTCGTTGGTTTCGGACTGACCCGGGCGACTGCCCTGCTCGGCGTAGCCACCTACCGCCTGGCCCAGTTCTTCTTCCCGATCGTTCTCGGCGGAGTCCTCTATGGCTCCTTGCGCGTCGGCCCGTGGAGCATCAAGCGACGCGAGCGATTGCGGCGATTGCGCGACATCGCCGCCGACCCGTTGACGAACGAGCGTGCTTTCGACTTCTCCGTGCGATTCACCCCGCGTCGTAGGGGGCTCACCGATTCGACGGCACCCATGCCGGTCGTTGATGACGATGAGGATGTCGACTAGCTACTGTCGAGTCTCATGACCTCGCACGAACGGCCCTTTGGTCGCCACCTCGAAGACTTCGTGGTCGGCGACGTGTACAAGCACTGGCCGGGCAAGACGATCACCGAGTACGACAACCATCTCTTCTGCATGATCACGATGAACCATCATCCGTTGCACACCAACGATTGGTTCGCGGCAGACAGCGTGCAGGGGCGCAACGTCGTCGTCGGCAATCTCGTCTACTCGCTCGTGCTCGGCATGAGCGTGCCCGACGTCAGCGGCGCGGCCATCGCCAACCTCGAAGTCGAGACGCTGCAACACAAGTTCCCCACGTTCCACGGAGACACGATCCACGCCGAGACGCGGGTGCTCGACGTGCAACCGTCGAAGTCGAAACCCGACCGAGGCATCGTCACCGTCGAGAGCAAGGGCTTCAACCAGCACGGCCAAGAGGTCTGTTACTTCCGCCGCAGAGTGATGGTCTGGAAGCGCGACCAGGCGCCACCACGGCGCCGGCCGTACGGCGATGTCGACGTCTGGGCTGACTGACCACCGAACCTCTGTGGAGTGTCTCCCACCCACCCGGGGTGTCGGCAAGCACTCCGACGAGGTCCTGAAGTGGGGATTGCCTCGGCTGCGCGACCTGCCCTGGCGGCACACCCGCGATCCGTGGGCGATCCTGGTCAGTGAGGTGATGCTGCAGCAGACTCAGGCGCTGCGGGTGATCCCCAAGTATCAGCAGTTCCTCGCCACGTTCCCCACGCCGGCGGCCTGCGCCGCTGTTCCCTTGGGCGACGTCCTGCGACTGTGGCAGGGGCTTGGTTACCCGCGGCGAGCAAGGAACCTGCACGCTGCGGCACGAGCGATCGTCGAGCTCGGCGAGTTCCCGTCGACACTCGACGGGTTGCTCGCTCTGCCCGGCGTTGGCCAGTACACCGCACGCGCCGTGCGAACCTTCGCCTTCGAGCTCGACAGTGCTGTCGTCGAGACCAACATCGCCCGTGTGCTGGCCCGCGTGACCGGTCAGCGACTGACTGCCGGCGAAGCCCAACGCGCCGCCGATGACGCGTTGCCCGGCGGCCGGTCGTGGGAGTGGAACCAGTGCTTGATGGACCTCGGCGCCGTGCTGTGCCGGCCGGCATCGCCGCACTGCAACTGCTGCCCGTTGGCGGACGGATGCGCGTGGCACGGTGACGGCGTCGACCCTGCGGTGGGATCTGCTGGGGTCAGCATCCGCCAAGCTCGCTTCGACGGCAGCGATCGTCAGGCTCGAGGCAAGCTGCTCAGAGCGCTCGGGGATGCACCCGTGTCGCCAGATCGATGCGCCGGCCTGATGGGTTGTGACGACGTTCGCGCCATGCGCCTGGTCGACGAACTGGAGCGGGAAGGCCTGTTGCGCAAGACCGGCGATGCGCTGTGCCTCCCATAGTGGTATGCTAATCGCATGTCGACACAGCTGGCAGTACGCATCCCGGACGACCTGTTGGAAGACCTCGATTGGGTGGTGCAACGCCTGAAATACGAAAGCCGCACCGAAGCCATGCGCGACGCTGTTGTCAGGCTCATCGAGCATGAACGTCGACGGCAGG
>DATAJN010000459.1:0-12042 GCA_036262105.1 Ilumatobacteraceae bacterium | reverse complement strand
GACATGTCGCCGAGCAGCGGGTTGGCGTCCAAGCCTTCGGCGTACTGCTGGTCGACGAAGATCGTGTTGCTGGGTGCGCAATACAGGATGTTCCCTTCGAACGCCGAGCTGTCGATTCCTTCGCAACTCGGCGTGTCGGTGCCCGCCGTGAACAACGTGACCGTCGGCGCCGTGAGAGTGAGGTTGCTGGCCGCCAACTGGTCGGTCCAGAACCTGGTGAGGCTGGCCGGCAGCAACGTGACGACATCGGCAGGCCCGTTCGTGGGATCGGGGTTGGGATCGACGATCGGCAGGTTGCCGGCGTTGGGGTCTGTCCGTTCGAACGGGATGTTGATCAGCTGGTTCTCGCGACCTTCGGTGAAGAACGTCTTGCACCTGGCGGCACCCCCGGTGAAGCCGTCGGAGAACGCACCGACACGATCGAAGCCGGTGCCGTGTGAGTTCTCGTCGATCTGCCCGCCGAGCTCGACAGGATCGCGGACCTGGATCATGGCGATCAGCCCACCGCGCACGTCGGCGTCGGAGAACTTGATGACGTCGCTCTCACCCCTGGCGACATGCGCGGCCCAGGCGCCGGCGAAGCAGTCGGCCTGCTGCTCTTTGAGAATCGTCGGCTGGTTGAACTCGTCGGCCCGGGCCTGAACGGCGTGGCCGAACTCGTGCGCCAGGACGACGGCGACCGCCGACTGGCCGAGATCCTTGACGAGCTGTGGCAGCAGTTCAGCGTCGTCGTAGGCCATGAAGTCGCCATCGACGCAGTAGAACGCGTTGCCTTCTACGTCTTTGTAGAGCGTCTGTGGGGTACCGCAACCGGGGATGCTCTCGGTTCGTTCGGGATAGGCCGCGTAGATGCCGCCGGACAGCGGCGTGAAGTCGCTGCCGTACACCGCCGGGAACTGTTCATTCCAGTACGCCTCGATGTCGCTGAACGCCGCAGTGAGGTAGCCGTCATAGGCGCGCTCGGGCTTGTTGGCGCCGAAGTCGATGATGCCTTGCTGAACCGGTATCGGGGTGGTGTCGGGCGTGGTGTCGACCGTCGTGTCGTTGGTGTTGTCGGGGATCAGTTGCCCGCCGTCGTTCTGGCGCGACCTCGTGGCCTCGACGCCTGTCTCCGTCACGCCGCAGGCCGTAACGAGGAGGAGTCCGATGGCCAGGGCGGATGCAGGCAATGCACGCATACGGGTGGAGCTTATGCACGCGGATAGCGAAAAGCCCGTCTGCCCCGTGTCGGATGAGCTCACCCCGCGATCAGCGCCTGCATCTCCGAGATCTCGCCCGTTTGACCGGTGATCATCGCGTACGCGAACCGTTTGACCTCGAGCTCGTTGGCGTGATCGAGCGCGTATCGCGCCATGTGGATGCCACCTTGGTGATGAGCCACCATCAGGGCAACGAACTGCTGGTCTGCCGCCTTGCCTGAGCTTGCCAGCAGTTTGTCGATGTCGGCGTCCGACGCCAGACCCGGCATGCGGTCGACGGGTGTCGGCTCGTTCATCCAGGTCATTGCCGTTTCGGTCTCGTTCGTCTCGGTGGCGCCGTACTGGCGAAGCAGCTGGATCATCCTGCCGATCTCGATGCCCTGTCCGAAGACGATCTCGCGGGCGATGTCGCGAAGGTCGGGGTTGGTGCCGGCGTCCGACAGGTAGTACAGCCCGAGGTACACCGCCTGTTCGTGATGAGTTCGCATGTCTTGCAGGAAGCCGATGTCTGTGCTGTTCGGGTCGGGTATCGCCCTGTTGTTGCCGATCAGCCAACCGAGACCGCCACACAAGACGGCGATGGCGATGGCCAGCACTCCCAAGTTGAGCTTGCTCTGCCACCACGGCAGTGTCTCGCCGACGTCGGTCGGCGGCGCCTCGTCGGTCAGTTGATCCATGCACTCAGCTTGACAGGTGGGCATCCGTGCTGGCCATCGCCCGAAGCTGCCTGAGCCCGCGATGCATCAGGCAGTACCGTGAGCGAGCGTGACCAGGAGTCGTCGAAGTTTGAGCGCTCTCGGCGTGGCGACGATCCTCTTGGTGGTGGCTTGCGGAGGTGGCGGCAAGGCCACCGTTTCTTCCAGCCCGGTCCTGATCGGCGGCGGTTCCACAACCGCTGCCACAGGTGCCGCCGCAGCGTCCACGACCAGCGCTGTGGTGGCTGCGACCGGCTGGACTGTCGACACCTCAGGCTGCGCAGATCCGGCACGGGCCGAACAACCCATCGTGGGTACGGTCAAGATCGGTTCGGCGATGCCGCTGTCGGGAGGCTTGGCAGCAGCGTTCGCTCCTGTGAAGGACGGCTTCGAGCAGTACCTCGACTACGCCAGCGAGAACGGCCTTCTGCCCGGCTACACGTTGAGTGTCGACATCCGCGACGACCAGTACGACGGCACGCAGACCGCGGGTGTTGTCAACGGACTCATCGACGACGGTGTCGACATCGTCGCCGGCATCATCGGCTCGCCCGACAACCTCGCGGCGCGCGACACGCTGAACGGGCAATGCATCCCGCAGCTCCTTGCCCTCACCGGCTCGCCGGCGTGGGGCCAGGTCGCCGACTACCCGTGGACCACAGGCGCACTTGTGCCGTACAGCATCGAGGCCGACGTCTACGCAGCCAAGCTGAAGGAGCTGAAGCCCGGCGCCAAGGTTGCGCTGTTCTCGGTCAACGACGACTTCGGCAAGGCGTACATCGACGAGTTCAAGAAGAAGGCGGACGAGTACGGATTCGAGATCGTCGATGAGCAGACGGTCGACGAGAAGAACACCGACCCGCCGACCGCGCAGTTGGCCAGCATCGCCGGAAAGTTGCCCGACGCAATCGTGGCAATCCCGCTCGGGGTGCAGTGCCCGGTGTTCCTCACCGAGTTGGCCAACGCCAAGGCGCAGAACACGACGTGGGCTCCGGCGGTGTTCATCACCAACTCCTGCGCGTCGAAGTTGTTCTTCGGATTGGCGGGAGCAGCCGCGGAAGGTGTGTACACGTCGAACCATCTGCTGGATTCCGACGATCCGAAGAACGCCTCGGCAACAGGCGTCAAGGCCTTCCTCGATGCTTACGGTGCTGCGGGCCTGGCGGGCGATCCCGCGGTCACTCAAGCCGGCTGGAACGTCGGCGAAGCCACTGTGGCAATCCTGAACGCCGCGCTGAAGACGGGCACCCTCAGCCGCAAGTCGATCATCGAAGCGGCCCGCAATCTGACCTTTACGCCATCACTGGCGCGGCCCAGCGTGCAATACAAGATGAACGGCGCTGGCGACCCCTACGCGTTCCAGACGTTGCAGGTCTTGCAATGGGTCGCCACGTCGCAGACGTTCACCGACATCGGCGACCCGATCACGGAGTTCGAGAGTTGACGGTGCTTGCTACAACTTGAAGCAAGCCATGAACTTGGTGATCATCTCCGCGCTCGGGGTGCTGTTTGATTCGGCGAGTTTGCGAAGTGACTCGTCCTTCATCAGGTTCTCGAAGCAGGGTCGGTCGACCTTCATCCCGGCCGCTTCGAACTGGGTGATCATCTGATCGATGATTGCGGTTGGAATGCTCCCGTCAGTCGGGGCGCTCGCACCGGACGAAACTGTGACGTCGGTCGGTACCGACGGCAGGGTCACGCCTCCTGACAGTGTGACGTCGGTAGAGGCTTTCGGGATCGTCAGCTTGGCGTCGCCGCCGCAGCCCGAGAGCAGGCCTACCGCGGCCATGGAGGCGAGGAGTCCGGTGATGATCGGCTTCATGATGGTCCTTCCGTTGGCCAGAGGCGGCCGATGTCTACACAGGTATCGGTTCGACAACTGTTGTTCTGAAGCGCGCCCGCCGCGCCGCATCGATGGTGGCAATCGCCAGTCCCACCCAGACTAGGGCGAATCCGACCACTCGAGATGTCGGCAGTGACTCGTGGAACACGAGCCAGCCGAGGCAGAAGTTGATCGTCGGAACGATGTAGTTGAGCGGTCCGATGATCGTCAGCGGCACGCGTTGGGCAGCGAAAGCGAACAGCGTGAGCGGCACGATCGTCGCCAACCCACTGCAGAGCACCAGTACGAACTGGGCTGTCGTCGCAGTGTGGGGGATGCTGTTGGTGCGGCCTGCGAAGGCGAGCACCGCGAGAACGGCCGGGCCGAGTACCACGAAGCTCTCCGCAGCCATGCTCTCGACCGGCGTCAGCGGTACGTGCTTCTTGAGGTAGCCGTAAACGACCCAACTCGTTGCGATCACCAAAGCAAGCCACGGAACCCGCCCGTAGCTGAACGTGAGAATGGCGACGGCGACGAGAGCGAGCACGAACACGAACTGCTGCACGCGGGTGAGCTTCTCGTGCAACATGACCACGCCGAGCGCCATGGTGCCGAGCGGCGAGAGGAAGTATCCGAGGGCTGTTTCGATGACGTGGTCGTGAACGACGGCCCACACGTACGTGGTCCAGTTGGCCGCGAGGAAGAGAGCGCACAGCATGACCGAGCCGAGCAATCGGCGATCGTTGAGCACCGGTCGGAGGTGCTGCCACCGGTGGGTGACCGACAGCACCCCGGCCATGAGAATCGCCGAACAGATCACCCTCCAACCGATCAGTTCGATGGCATCGAACGAGTGCAGATGGCGCCAGTACAGTGTGAGCGCTCCCCAAATGAGGTAGGCCGCGACGCCGGCGACGACGCCCTGTCGCTGTGAGTTCACCGAGGCGATGCTACGGATGCCTGGCGGTCGAGCACGGTTCCTAGAGTACGGGCAATGGACATCGTCGTCGCTCCCGATCCGCAGATTGCGGCGCAGGAGGCTGCAATGTTGATCGCCCGGCAACTGCGGCACGCAGTCTCGCGGCGTGGTGCGGCGACGGCGGCGTTCAGCGGCGGAACGACACCCGCGTTCATGCTCGCGGCCCTGAGTGATCTTTCTGTGCCGTGGAAGGCGATCACCGTCTTCCAGGTCGATGAACGTGTGGCGCCCGACGGTGATCCAGATCGAAACGCGCCGCTGCTCGACGTGTTGCGACCGTGTGGGGCATCGATTCATTTGATGCCCGTCACTGCTCACGATCTCGATGCCGCCCGACGGCGATACGCGGCGTTGCTGCCCGATCGCCTCGACGTGGTTCACCTCGGTGTCGGCGACGACGGTCACACGGCGTCGTGGCCCCCGGGCGATCCGGTGATCGACGAGCGGGGAACGGTGGCGATGTCGCGGGAGTACAAAGGAAGGGTTCGTATGACCCTCACCGTTGGCGCTGTCAACGCGGCGCGGCATCGGTTGGTGTTGGCCACCGGCGCCGCCAAGGCCCCGGTCATCGAGCGGTGGCTACTTCATGATCATGGTTTGCCGGTCGACCGGGTCAACCGAACCGGCACGGTGATCGTGCTCGACGCCGACGCCGCAGCGCGACTACCGCCCGGCCAGTAGCGTCTTGCGTCGATGGACATCACGACGACTGCCGCCTGGTCTGCACTTCAGTCGGTGGCGCGGCCGGCCCACCTGCGCGCGTTGTTCGCCGACGATCCTCACCGGGCGCTGCGCTATCGGTTGCAGGCCGGCGACCTGTTGATCGACTACTCGAAGCACCTCATCGACGACGAAGTCGTGCGCAAGCTGCTCGCCGTCGCCAGCGCGGCCGGCATCGAGGCACGTCGAGCGGCGATGTTCGCCGGGGAGCCGATCAACGTCACCGAACAGCGTGCCGTGTTGCACACTGCACTGCGTGCGCCACGCGATGCTGTCGTCATGGTCGATGGTCACGACGTCGTGCCGGATGTGCACGCCGTGCTCGGTCGCATCACCACCTTTGCCGACCGCGTACGCAGCGGCGCGTGGCGCGGTTCGACCGGTGAGACGATGGAGACCGTCGTCAACATCGGCATCGGTGGCAGCGATCTCGGCCCGGCCATGGCCTTTCTGGCCACCGAATCGTTCGGCGACCACAACCTGCGGTGCCGCTACGTCAGCAACGTCGACGGCGCCGACATCACCGGCAATCTCGCCGATCTCGACCCGGCCACGACCTTGTTCATCGTCAGTTCGAAGACCTTCACCACTACCGAGACGCTCACCAATGCGCGCCAGGCTCGCCATTGGTTGACGGCCAGGTTGGGTGAAGATTCGGTGGCCAAGCACTTCGTGGCGGTCAGTACGAACGCCGAACAGGTTGCCGCCTTCGGCATCGACACCGAGAACATGTTCGCCTTCTGGGACTGGGTCGGTGGTCGTTACTCGGTCGACTCTGCCATTGGCCTGTCGCTGGCGCTGTCGATCGGACCGGCCCGCTTCCGGCAATTTCTCGACGGCTTTCACATGATCGACCAGCACTTCCAAGAGGCCCCCCTGCACCTCAACGTACCGGTGATGATGGGAATGCTCGGAATCTGGTACGCGAACGTGCTCGGCGCCGAGACCAAGGCGGTGCTGCCCTACGCGCACGAGCTGCGTCGTTTTCCGGCGTACCTCCAACAGCTCGACATGGAATCGAACGGCAAGAGCGTGCGTCTCGACGGTGAGCCGGCTTCGACGACCACGGGCCCGATCGTGTGGGGCGAACCGGGCACGAATGGCCAGCACGCGTTCTACCAACTGTTGCACCAGGGCACCCGGCTCGTGCCCATCGACTTCATCGGGTTCGCTCAACCCAACCATCCGTTGCTCGCGCAGCACGATCTGCTGATGGCCAACCTGTTCGCCCAAGGTGAGGCGTTAGCGTTCGGCAAGACGCTCGACGAGGTGATCGCCGAGGGCATTCCAGCTCACCAGCAGGCGCACCGCGTGTTCCCCGGGAACCGACCCAGTACCACGATCCTCGCGCCGCGGCTCACCCCGAACGTCCTCGGCCAGCTGATCGCCTTGTACGAACACATCGTGTTCGTACAAGGGACCGTCTGGGATGTGAACAGCTTCGACCAATGGGGTGTGGAGCTCGGCAAGGCACTCGCCAACCGCATCACTCCGGAGCTCACTGCCAGTGAACCGCCACAACACGACTCATCGACATCGGCCCTCATCGAGTGGTACCGCACCCACCGCGCCACGTAGCCCACTTGGGCGCGGTTCCGGAACTGCCACCTCCGCTTTCGCGCCCAAGGCGGCTGCTTGGGCGCGGTTTCGGAGGCGTGACTTCTGCGTTCGCGCCCAAGTACGTCTCGGCTCTGGCGGTCGTTGCACTGCTGATCGTCGCTTGTCGATCAGCCCCGCCGGCGGCCGAGTCGGAGACGTCGGCCGGGCGGCTTTACGCAACCAATTGCAGCTCGTGTCATGGGCCCGCGGGGCAAGGTGTCGGCGACATGCCCAAGATCGCGGGCACCACCGAAATTCTTGGTGGCGACTACGACCGCACGGTTGTGGCCGAAGGCCGCAACGCCATGCCTGCGTTCGGTGCCCGGCTGACCCAGGAGCAGATCAACGAGATCATCGACTACGTCGCCACGTTCAAGGACTGACCCGGACGACATGGCGTCAGACGTCGATGGGGATCATCGGGTAGTAGGTCGAGTGGAGGAGGTCGATCCACGAGTTGTCGGACAACGGCGATGGCGGTGGTGGGGCGTCGATCCCTCGCGCGGCTAGATCGGCGGCGAAGATCTCGACCACGCGGTCGGGCGTGAGGGGTGTGCCGGTCTCGTCGGAGGTGGCTTCACCGTGTACCTGGGCCTTCCACAGGATGGAGATGCGGATCTCGGAGTCTGCATAGCTCACCAGGGTTCGCCCGGCGTCGACGATCGACCAGCCGACATCGTCGACGTGTTCGATCTGGGCTGAGGCGGGCAGAAGTGGCGACGAGGTTGATGAATCCCCGACCCAGCCGATCCGGTGGAACATTCGGTCGTTGTCGGCTACCAGGGCCACGTTGTCGAACGGAGGTCGCTCACTGTGCATCGCGCCTCCGAGCCCGTCGGGCCAGTAGTCGTACGCGCCGCCGCGACCGTCGTAGAACCAGCACACCGCACCGGCCTCCACGATTCGCCACGGTTCGAACAGGCCGGACGTTCCCATGGCTTGTAGCAGTTGCAGCGAGTAGTGATCGCGGTTTGCGCCGAGAAAAGATGGGATGTCGACATGCACTGCTCCGGCAGTCATCGGCGCATTGATGTTGACGACCACCGTGGTGGGGATGATCGTCGAGGTGTCGAACAACCGCGCCGCGGCCTCGGCGAATCGGGGGTTCCACAAGATCTCTTCGACACCGGCGATAGCTCCTTCGCCGTTGATGGCCCAGTTGCCGCGAAACCATGGCAACGTCGTCTCGGGCTCGTCTCCACGGTTCGACGTTCGTGTCGCCGAGGGTGGCAGGTAGCTGGCGATCGACGGGTAGGGCCCGTTTCGCTCGACCAGTCTCCGGATGGAGGCGGGGTCATCGAAGGCATGGTCGATCTTGATCGGTTTCGCCAGAGTCGCCATCGAGCGCCACCTTAAGGCGCGCCTGCCGGATTGCAGATCACCGTGTTTCAGGAGCTCACTTCACCACGCGGTACTTGATGTGTGTGGCGAACGGTGAATCGAGGACCCGGATGGGTTCGAGGTGCAGGCGAATGCCCAGCTCGCCGAACAGGGTGCGCCCCGCGCCGAGGATGACCGGGGCAACATGGACCTGCAGCTCGTCGACGAGGCCGCTTCGTAAGGCCTGTTGGATGATGCTGGCGCCACCGCCGACATTCACGGTTCCGTCTCCGGCGATCCGACGCGCTCGATCGACGGCCGCCTCGACTCCGTCGACGAATTCGAACATGGATGCGGGATCGGGTTGATCGGCGACACGATGGGTGACCACGATGCACGAGACGCCGAAAGGCGACCTGCCACCCCAGCCAGCCGTGACGTCGTACATCCGTCGACCGACGACCATGGCGGCACCGTGCATGAATTCGTCGATGACCTGCTTGTCGACTCCCACGGCCCCGTCGCCAGGCTGTCCCTTGTCGGCAGTCTCATGCGTCCATTGGCCTCCGAACACCCAATAGTGCAACACCTCGCCGTTGTCTCCGAGTCCGCCCGCTGGGCCGTCGTTGGGTGCCGTCACGAATCCATCCAGCGACATGGTGATGTCTGCGACCACTCTGCTCATGGTCTGTCCTCCCTGATCCTCGATCAACGATACTGATGCCTCGATGACCAGCTCGGCCACGCCCTCGTCGCAGATCAGCCGCCTGCCGTACCTGCCCGGTCTCGACGGCATGCGCGCCCTGGCCGTCATCGCCGTGATGCTCTACCACGCCAATCACGAATGGCTGTCGGGCGGCTTTCTCGGTGTCGAAGTGTTCTTCGTCATCAGTGGCTACCTCATCACGCTGTTGTTGATCGGCGAACACGAGCGCCGCGGCCGGGTCGATCTCGCCCAGTTCTGGAAGCGCCGGTTCCGCAGGCTCCTCCCACCGTTGTTCCTGTTGCTCGCCGGCCTGTCGGTGTACATGGCGAGCTTTCGGCGTACACCGATGGGTCGTACCCGTGGCGACTTCCTCGGCGGGTTGTTCTACGTCAGCAACTGGTACCAGATCGTCGTCGGCCAGGGATACACGGCAGGAGAGGCGTTCGTACCGTTGCGACACCTGTGGTCGCTCGCGGTCGAGGAGCAGTTCTACCTGATCTGGCCACTCGTCATGGTGCTCGTGCTGGCCCGACATTCTCGGCGCAACCTGCCGCGTATGGCCCTTTGGTTCGGCGGGGCGAGCGTGGCAGTCGCGCTGATCATGGCGTTGCTGTTCTACAGCGGCGATGTGGCTGCCACCTGCACGGCTTCACAACGACAGGGCTACTGGACGCTGTTCGGCCGCTGCATCAGCACGAACGAAGCGTTGTACCTGGGCACGTTCAGTCGCGCCGGCGGGTTGCTCATCGGCGCAGCATTCGCGATGGTGTGGCGTCCGATGGCGTTGTTGCGTGGGGCGATGCGCGACAAGGCACGCCGGCTCGACGTGATCGGTGTTCTCGGCCTGCTGCTGCTGGGGTGTTTGATGTGGTTCCTGTGGCTTTCCGAAGGGGGGCAGCACTTCGGGATCCGCTTCGATTCGATGCTGTTCCGCGGCGGCTTCCTGGTCACCGGGATCGCCACGCTGTGCGTGATCGCCGGGGTCACCCATCAGCGCAGCGGGCTCGGTCGATTGCTCGCTACGCCCGCCTTGAACTGGGTCGGCACGCGCAGCTACGGCCTCTACTTGTATCACTGGCCGGTCTACCAGATCATCCGCGGCGAGGCCGGCAAGACGCTCGGTGCGGGCCAGTTCGTCATCGCCATGCTCATCACCCTCCCGATCACGGAGGCCAGCTACCGGTTCGTCGAACTGCCCATTCGGCAGGGGCGGATCGGCGCGATCCTGGAGGAGCGGCGCAGGCGCGGTGCGGCGGCGGTGGCAACGCCACAGCGACGGCGATTGATCGTGGTGACGCTCGTAGCCACCGTCCTGGTCGCCTTGGCCGCGGTGAGCATCGCCGTTGCTCCGAACGTCTGCGTCGGTCAAGTCGAGTGCGATCTCGCCGCCGCATCGGCGACCAATGAGTCGAGCCCGCCTACCGATTCTTCATCCACATCCACGACCCTGCCCGGTGTGGTCGGTTCGCAGGTCCCGCAAAGCACCTCGTCGACGAGTTCTACCTCCACCTCGTCCACCACCAGCACCACACTTCCCCTCGACCAGCGACCGCCGATTGCGATCGGCGAGTCCGTCATGCTCGGAGCCAAGCCCGAGCTGGAGGCGGCGGGATTCGTCGTCGACGCCGCCGAGAGCCGGCAGGGAACCGATGTCGTCGGAATCGTTGCTGCACTGCGAGCAGCCGGCCGGCTCGGCAACACGGTGGTGATCCACATCGGCACCAATGGAGAAGTCTCCGACGACACGTTCGCCAAGATCATGGCAAGCCTGCCGCCCGAAGAGGTGAAGACGGTGTTGTTCCTCACCGTCCGCGCCAACCGGGCCTGGATCGACGGCAACAACGCACGGATCATCGCCCTGCCGAGCAAGTACCCGAACGTCCACATCGGCTACTGGGCCGATCAGGTGCCCACCATCTCGGGCATCGCCAACGACGGGATACACCTTGTCTCAGCGGGGGCGAAGGCTGCGTACGCCGGCTACATCACCGTCTGGGCGAAGGACGCGGCCGGCTGACACCCGTCGGCGCGCTAGTCGAGCGGGATCACGCGCCCGAACAGTGCCTTCAGGTACGAGCCCTGGGCAAAGGTCACCGGGTGGTCCACCGCATGAGCGGTACGACGGATCTCGACGAGGTCGTACCCGGCGCGTTGCGCGGAGCCTCGAACGGTGGCGTAGAACTGCTCCTCGGTGATCCTGCTGGAACAGGATGCCTGCACGAGCAACCCGTCGGGGCGTGTCAACTGCACGGCTCGTTGGGTGAGCTGGCCGTAAGCGTGCATGGCGCGCTCGACGTTCGACTTGCGTTGGGCGAACGATGGGGGATCGACGATGACGACGTCGTAGTGCTTGCGACGTTGGATGAGGCGGTCCATCACCTCATAGGCGTCACCGACGATCGAGTCGTGCTCGCAGTGGCGAACGTTGGGAAGCGGTGAGTTGTGGGCGAAGTTGCGATCTGCCGCGGCGAGGGCGGGCGCGCTCTGGTCGACACTCGTCACCCGAGTTGCCCCGCCGGCCGCGGCGTAGACACCGAATCCGCCGCTGGCCGCGAACACGTCGAGCACTCGCATGCCTGCCGACATCGAACCGACAAGAGCCCGGTTGTCGCGCTGGTCGAGGAAGTAACCGGTCTTCTGCCCGTGCAGAACGTCGGCCTCGAACCACAAACCATTTTCTCGGAACATCACCGGCTCGGCCGGTGACTCGCCGATCAACGCCAGTCCTTCGGTCAACCCGTGAAGCCGTTGATCGGCCATCGTCCGCGCCAGTCGCAGCACCAGCGCCGACGGGTGGAACTCCTCGCCGATCACTTCCACGAGTGAACGCAGGTGAGGGATCCACACCGGTGAGTACAGCTTGAGCGCGAACGTGTCGGCGTAGCGGTCGAGCACGAGCCCGGGAAAGCCGTCGTTCTCTCCGTTGAGCAAGCGGTAGGCATCGGTGTGATCGCCGATCGCCGCCCGCCGATCGGCGGCCGCGCTGATGCGCTGCCGCCAGA
>DATAJN010000458.1:0-9720 GCA_036262105.1 Ilumatobacteraceae bacterium | reverse complement strand
GGTCTGCCGTGTGTCGGATGTGGTCTGACGCCGCCGATCGGACTCACAGCGCATGGGCTGAGAGGGCCTGCGGGTACCCGCACCGACCAATCTGGGCGCCAATGATCGCTCACCGTTGCAAGTAGTTGAGATCTCTGGCGCCCAGATCCTCAATCGACCGGATCTGGCACATGTGCCGCGAGTCATCGAGACCATCAGCCATCAGTCACGCCCTCTGAGGGCAGTTCGCCACGCATAGCCTCAGAGAGTCGTCGCAACTTTGGCCTCGCCTCGCCGATTCAAGCCAGCTACGTCGTTACCTGCAGGTTGGCGTCGATGTCGGCCCACAGATCATCGACGTCTTCTATGCCGACACTCATCCGCAGCAGGCCGGGTGGCACGTGTGCATCGCCTGCGTACTTCTGGCGTCTCTCGATCGTGGTCTCGACCCCACCGAGACTTGTCGCCGGCACCAGGATGCGCACGCCGGCGCACAGCGCGTCAGCGGCGTCAGCGCCTCCGGCGACGACGAACGAGACCATCGCGCCTGCACCGGGGTACCGCACGTCGGCGACCGCGGGGTGGGCTCGTAGCCGTTCGACGAGCACGAGAGCGTTGTGCTGCATCGCGGCGAGGCGGATGGGCAGCGTGCGCAGCCCGCGCAACGCCAGGAACGCCTCGAGCGCACCAGGAGTCGCACCTTGGAACGTGCGCGCCTGCACGAGTCGGTCGAAGATCGAATCGTCGGAGGTGACGCACAGCCCGATCAGCAGGTCGCTGTGCCCTCCGATGAACTTCGTACCGCTGTGCAACACGATCGCCGCTCCGTGCTCCAGTGGGCGTTGCACCAGCGGGGTGGCAAAGGTGGAGTCGACCACCATGTGGGCGCCGGCCGCACGCGTTCCCGCCGCAATAGCCGGCAGGTCGGCAACGTCGAGTGTCGGGTTCGTCGGCGTTTCCACCCATACGACGTCGGCGCCGGCCGCGGCAGACACCACTTGTGCCGTGTCGGTGATGTCGACCGGTCGCAGCTCCACGTGTCCCTGCATTCCGTACTCGGAGAGCAGCGATCGCACACCCAGGTAGCTGAAGGTCGGGATGACGACCACCTTCGGGGCCAGCGCATACACGATCGCTGCGGCAGCAGCCATGCCGCTGGCGAAGGAGATGGCGCGCCCTCCTTCCAACGCACCGACAGCCGTCTCCAACGCCGCCCAGGTTTCGGTGCCGTGCGTACGCGTGTACTCGCCACCGGAACGAAAGTTCGATGCCAACACGATCGGCTGGTTCAGGGGATCGCCCGGTGCTGATGGCCGGCCAGCGGTGACGGCGATGGTGGCGGGGGAAAGTGGTCGTTCGTCCGGCATCTCGCCATGTTCACATAACCTCGCCGGCTGAAACGCGACGCAACGAGGAGGCCGACGATGAACAAGCAGGTGATCAATGCCGATGTACCCACAACCGGTGGTCCGTTCAACCTGTGCATCCGCCACGGTGACATGGTGTACGTGTCGGGGCTCCCACCCTTCGACGAGGAATACGCATCACGGCTTCGCGCCGCGAGAACCGCCGGTGAGCCGATCCCCCCGTTCCCGGCGACGCCGTTCGACGTCCAGGCTCGCCGAGTGATGGACAACTTGAAGTCGTTGGTGGAAGCCGCCGGCTCGAACCTGGAGTGTCTCTTGAAGGTCGTGGTGTGGCTGAAGGACCAGTCGGATCAGGAGGCGTTCGACCGCATCTACCGCAGCTACTTCCAGAGCCCGGAGTCGCTGCCCACGAGGACGCGCATGCAGGCAGGTCGGACGCCGATGGACTGCGCCCTGGAGATCGATGCGATCGGGTTCGTCCCGGAGTAGCGCGACCATGCGTCGATTCCGGGATGCGAGGATTCGGGATGCCGGAGGATCTTTGGCGTCATACCGGTGATCGTGACTCCGGCTACTTGATCGCCAGCGCGTTGGGGGGCGTGGCCACGCCGTGCGGAACGTTGAGGGGAGCCGACACGAACAGACAGGCGTACCGGCCGTCGTCGGCGCAATCGGCAGCCAGCCGCGAGAGGTCGAACATCTCGCCCAATGGGATGCCCAGCATTGGCAACAGCAACGAGTGGGCGAACACTTCGTGCATCCGTTCCGGGTGATTCGCCTTCACGTCGGCCACGGTGGCAGGGCTCACTCCCGTGCCCTGCGGCCACACCTCGACCCCTGGGTTGTCGGCGCCGATGGCGGCTATGTGCAGATCCCACAGGAACTCGGCGGTGCGCTCGCCGGAGGGCAACCCGGGCGCCCTGAGCTTGGCCCGGTCCGCTGCGATGAGACGCGTGGCCTCATCGGTCTGAGACTCGTACCACTCGGTCCAACCTGTACGCATCAACAGCACGTCGCCCACCTCCAACCGCGAGCCCTGTGCGGCGAGCGCGCTCATGATGTCGTCCGGCTCGATGACATCCGATTCGGCGTACTGCAACGGTCGGCCCTGAACGGCACGCCAGCGACCGACATCACAGAGAACGGCGCGCCCGGCGATGCCCCTGCGTGCCCAGTGATCGACGCCGTGGTCCTCGTCAGGAACGCCGTCGTAGAAACCGTTCGGGAGATTCTTGATGTGCCGGAACCCGTCCCACTGCGATGACGACTGGGTGTTCCAGTTGTGCAGCACGTCGTCGTGACCGGTTGCCCGGTCGATCACCTCGTGGACGTGCTTTCCCCTGCCGAACAGCGGCGGGTCGGGAAGGTTGGCCGACCAGTTGAGAGGGAAGACCGCTCCCCTGGTGACCAACCGCGCTGCCGCCACCAACTTGTCCGGCGTCTGCAGGTTCAGACAACCGAAGTAATCCGGGCCACCATCACCCAAGAGCCCCCAGCTCGCCGGCAGACCATTCACTTTCGGCAACTCGTGATACGAGGGCAGCGTTGTCATGGAGTCGCATCGTATGTGTCGACGGTGCCACGATTGCGGCCGTGATGAGCGTGGTCGCCGGTCCCGACAATCACGACCGCTGCTCGTGGGGCGCATCGACTCCCGACTACGTCGCCTACCACGACACCGAGTGGGGTTTCGGCGTGGCCGACGACCACCGCCTGTTCGAGAAGTTGTGCCTCGAGGGATTCCAGTCCGGCTTGTCGTGGCTGACCATCTTGCGCAAGCGGGAGAACTTCCGCTCTGCGTTCGCCGGATTCGACCCCGCCGTCGTCGCCACCTTCGACGAATCCGATGTCGATCGGTTGCTCGGCGATGCCGGCATCATTCGTCATGGCGGAAAGATTCGGTCGACCATCAACAACGCGGCGCGGGCGCTGGAACTGATCGACGAGTTCGGATCGATCGCCGACTACATGTGGCCGCACGCCACGTTCACCGATCCACCCACCGAGATACCGGCGCTCACGGCGACATCGACGGCGATCTCCAAAGACCTCAAGCGACGCGGCTGGTCGTTCGTCGGGCCGACGACCGTCTACGCGTTCATGCAGGCGATGGGTCTGGTCAACGACCACCTCGAAGGCTGCTGGGTGCGGAAACGATCAGAACAGGCGCGACGCAAGATCTCTCGCGATCACCGGAAGGGCACCCAATGAGCGACTTCGACCGTTTCGAGGCGATGAGCTTCGATTGCTACGGAACACTGATCGACTGGGAGACCGGGATCGCCAATGCGCTACGACCGTGGGCAACCAGGAACGGTCTTGCGCTCGACGGCGAGGCGATCATCGCCGCTCACGGCCGGCACGAGACCCACGTGGAGGACGACATGCCCGGCACGCTGTACCCGATCGTGCTCGGCGAAACACTTCGTCGCGTCGGTGCGGAGTTGGGCGCCGAGGTCACCGACGACGATGCCAACGCATTCGGGCAGTCGGTGAAGGACTGGCCGGCCTTTCCCGACAGCGCCGCGGCCTTGAAGCGCCTGGCGAGCCGGTTCAAGCTGATCATCCTCAGCAACATCGATCGGGCCTCCTTCACGGCCAGCAAACCTCGGCTCGGTGTGGAGTTCGACGCGATCATCACCGCCGAAGACGTTGGCTCGTACAAGCCCCAGCGCGGCCACTTCGACCGGCTGTTCGAGGAGCTCGAGCGACTCGGAGTTGGTCGCGACCGCCTCGTTCACGTCGCCGAGAGCCTGTTCCACGATCACCAGCCGGCCGCCGACTTGGCACTCCCGTCGGTGTGGATCCACCGCCGTCACGGCAAGGGTGGCACCGGAGCGACGGCGACTCCGTCGGGCGAGGTGTCGCCGACGTGGAGGTTCACCTCGATGGCCGAGTTCGCCGAGGCGGCCGTACCGGAGTAGAGAGTTGCCAACTCTTCCGCGAGCGCAGCCAATCGACTGCGCACGCCGTGTGGTTCGAGGACCTCGACCATCTTTCCGAAACCAGCGAGCTCGTTGGCGATCGAGTACTCGTTGTGGCTGCGGATCTCCACCTCGACGCGTCCGTCATCGATCGCCATTCCGATCCGCAATCGCGCTCCGAAGCTGTATCGCACCCACGGCATCACCTGCGGAGCCGCGAGCGCACGCACGATGATCGGCGTGCGTACGTTCTCGATCTCAGTCGTGATCATCTGCCACGCGTCAGCGAGCTCGAAACCTGGCGGGCGAACGACCGGGTCGTCGGTGAGCTCGACCGACTGGATGCGGTCGACGCGGAACGTGCGCCGTCCGGCATCGGTGTCGGCGATGAGGTACCACGAGCCCGACTTGGTTGCCAGTCCGAGCGGATGCACAGTGCGCGTGCTCGCTGGACCGTCGCGGGCCACGTACCCGAGCACGATCTGGCGCCCGGCAATCACTGCGCCCTGCACCGCGTCGAGATGCACCGGGGCGGGTCGCTCGGCCCGACCGCCGCTCCAACCTGTCGAGTCGTGAACCACGGCTGCAGACGCAGCCTCGGCGCGCTCACGAAACGGCTCGGGCAATGCCCGAACCAACTTGCGCAGCGCGGCGCGCAGCTCCGGCGTGGTCGCCCGAGGACCGGCGAGCAGGAACAAAGCCTGCGTCTCGGCCGAGGTCAAGCCGGTGAGATCAGTGCGGCCGCCGCCGGACAGCCGCCAGCCGCCGTTGCGGCCCTGCATCGAATAGACAGGCAGACCGGCCACGCCCAACGCATCGAGGTCGCGGCGCGCCGTCCGCTCGGAGACCTCCAGCTCGGTTGCCACCTCGGCGGCCGTCACCTGGCCTCTGGTCTGCAGCATCAGCAAGATGGCCACGAGGCGGTCGGCGCGCATTCCGAGATCTTCTCACCTAAACCGGTCAGACAGTGGCCGGTTTGAGGGCGCATCATCGCTTCATGACCACACAAACCCTGCACCCATCAGCAACGACGTCAACCATCGACCCGCGGCCGCTCTTCGCCGCTGCGATCGAGATCGCCACACCCGTGATCGCCGGCGTCCGGCCCGACCAGCTCGACCTGCAGTCACCGTGCGTCGAATTCGACGTGAAGGGCGTGCTCGCCCATCTCGTGTTCGTGCTGCACCGCGTCGCCAAGATCAGCCGCGGTGAGGAAGCGTTCTCTCCCGGCAGCATGGCCGACGATGTCGTCGAGCATCTCGACTGGGCTGCCGACTGGCAAGCCGGGGCCGCCGAGGTGCACGTGGCGATCGCCGACGACTCGCTGCTACAGCGCACGGTCGTGCTGCCATGGGCGACTCTCACCGGCGCGGAGATGTTGGCGATCTACACCTCTGAGGTCACGACGCACACGTGGGATGTCGCCAAGGCCACCGGCCAACTTCCGGAGTGGGACGATGCCGTGTGCCAACTGGCGCTCCAGGCGATGCACCGTTCGCTCCCGATCGCCGAGCGCGGGCCGATCTGGGAGGCCTTCCGAGCCAACGCGCCGGCCAACATGCAGTTCGATCCTCCATTCGCCAACGCCGTCGCCGTCAGCAGCAACGCACCTGCGATCGAGCAGTTGGTGGCCTGGGCAGGCCGGCAACCCTGACAGCGCTACTGGGCGACCGACGTCGACGTGCCCCACGTGTCGGACAGCACGTAGCCGCTCGGCCAAGGATCATCGGCTTCGACGAAGTAGTGGTGCAAGCCGGTGATCCAGGCCCGCCCACGAATGGTGGCCTCGATCGCCGGGAACGGGCCGACCGAAGTCTCGCCGACGATCGTGCCGTGGAACTCCGAGCCGATGATCGAGGCGTGGGTCAATCCGCCACCGACCTGCAACACACCGCGAGCGTGTAGCACTGCCAGTCGCGCCGTGGTGCCCGTGCCGGTCGGCGAGCGGTCGGAGCGCCCCGGCGAGACGATGCAGGTGTTGCGGGCACTGACCCAATTGCCATCGCGCGTCAATGGGCCGGCGAACTGGACGATCGAGACGTTGCAGATGTCGGGTAGTTCGGGATGCACCACGGGGTGCTGCTCGCGAGCGGCGATGCGGATCTGTTCGCCCAGCACGGCGAGATCGCGCGCCTCGTCGGGCACGATCTCGAAGCCCAGTGCACGAGCATCGACGATGGCGTAGATCATGCCGCCGTAGGCGATGTCGATGTTGATCGAACCCAACCCGGCTACCTCCAGCACCGCGTCGAGGGCGAAGGCAAAGGCGGGCACGTTCTTCAGCGTCACCGAGACGCACTTGCCGGCGCGGCACTCGGCCACGATGTCGACCGGCCCGGCGGGCATGTCGAGACGAAACCTGGTCTCCGGTTCGACCATCGGGATCATTCCGGTCTCGAGCAGCACGGTGGCTATGCACATCGTGTTCGAGCCCGACATCGGCGGGTACTCCGTCGGCTCCATGATGATTGCCCCTGCGGCGCAATCGGGTCGGGTCGAGGCAACGATGAGGTTGACGTGACGAGCAACCGAACCACGTGGTTCGCAGATCAACAGCCGGCGAACGTCGTCGTGATCGCGTTCGAACGTCAACTTCTTGCTCATCATCGTTTCGCCGGCCGGGGGTAGCACACCGCCGGTGATCACGTCACCCTGTTCGCCCTCGGCGTGACAGCCGATGACGGTGATGATCCGCCGCCCCGCCATCACATGCTCCACCACGCGCTCAGTGGTTCTGACCGAGGGCCGCCTTCAATCCAGCGAGGTCCTTCGATCCGAACACCACCCTGTTGTTCGTAGCGACGTAGACGAGGTCGAGGTCGATCCCGGCTTCGGCGACCTTTCGGGCGAGATCGGCGAGCGCGCCGGGTTGGTCTTCGACGCCGACGACCACCACCTCTCGCTCGCGCGTGACAACGGCTTGATGGGTGATGGCCAACGCGTGCCTGGCGGCTTCGGCGTAGGGAACGAGGATGTGCAACTCGGCGCGATCGCCCATGCCGACGCACGTCGCTGCTGCGAGGTTGACGCCGGCATCACTGATGGCGGCCGCGATCTGGGCGAGTGTGCCCGGACGGTTGTCGACCTCGATGACCAAGTCCATCGCCATGAACTACCCCCTCTGTGCTCGGGCCCTGATTCTGTCACTCCCGACAGGCTGTGTCTCCACCCAGTTCTGCGGACTCAGGCGAAGGCGGCGTACGTGCCTGCAGCGTCGACTGCGGCGTGGATCGGAGCGATCAACGCCGTGAGGCGCGCCGCGCCGGTATCGCCGATCGGTGCCCAGATCGCTTCGCACAGCCGGTCGGTGTCGGCCTCGATCTGGTTGCGCGCCTCGACGCCTGCCGGGGTGAGGCTGCCATCGGCAGCGGCCCAACCACGATCGCCGAGCCTGGCGATTGCGCCGGACCATTGCGTTTCGTCCCATCGCCGAGTCAGCTGAACGAGTCGTAGGGGGAAGCGTCCGCTGCCGACCTGCAAGACCAGGCATTCGCAGGGTCCGACCTCGTTGGTCACGAGCAGAGCGATGTGAGCGTCGCCACGCCATTCCCGCAACACGGTCACCTGCTGCCAAAGAGCCACCAGCGGATCGTCGGGCAGAGCAACCGCGGCGTTGCCCGCGGCCAATGGCTTGCCGGCCAGGTCGAGTCCCGCCACGACGGAATCGACGAGCGCTCGCGCCTCGGCGATCTGCTCGTCGGATACTTCGACACCGACGCGGTCGAGCGCTCGTTGAACGACTCGGAAGCGGGCGGCCTGTAGCGAGGCCGGCGACGCCGTTTCCCAGACCCCTGGCATGGTCGACGTGACCGCCAATGGGCTGAAGTTGTAGAAGGTGGCAATGATCACCTCGGGAGGAAGGGCACCCATCGGTGCGGATCGCGAGGCGAAGTAACCGCCTTGGCCGTTCACGCCGAGGGCGCCATATTCCTCCGCCGCTTCCGGAACGAAGTACACCAACCGGTGAACCAGGTTGATCATCATGTGTGCGTCGTGAACGACCGATCGATCCATTCGCGGGACTGTAGCGGTGGTCGCCCCGCCGGCGACCACCGCCGTTAGTCAGTTGTCGGCCATCTGGCTGTCGTGCTGGTGACCGTGTCCCTCGGTCGGACTGCAACTCACGTCCGGGTTCCACATCGCGAACTTGCCCGCCGGGTTGTGCTTGAAGATCCAGGCATGCAGCGAGTAGTAGGGCGGCAGACCGAAGCGGTTGCCGCTCGGGGTGAAGTTGAACTGCTGACCGAACAGGGATGGTGGCGAGCTGTGCTGAGCATCCCACGCATCCTGAAAGACGACGTATTCGAGTGCGACGAGCTGCATGCGGCCGTGGGCCTCGGGTTCGTAGATGACAGCCTCGGGTGTCAGCGCATTGATCTCGCCGTCACCGACAAGGTCGCCGTTTGCGTAGTGCACGCCCATCGCACCCATTCCGGGCATGTCGATGCAGGCGATTCCGGCAGCATCGACGAGCAGGCCGTAACCCGCCCCCTGCGCGACCGACAGCTTCTGGTACTTGGCGGTGGCGTGCTTCACCCTGGCGAGGCGGCCGTGTCCACCCGAGGCGTAGGCCACGCCGGCAGCACTGCCAAGCACTGTGACGACGAGCGCTGCGGCGACGAGCTTACGAAGCATCGGACCCACCGCCCTTGCCACGGTAGAAGTACGGGTCGAGGACACGGACTTCGGTGATCGTGTCGACGGGCAGGGCGTTGCGCATGGCAACCTGGCGGATCGCTTCCGGCGACGGCCCGTCATAGATGCAGAAGGTCTTGTGGCGATCGTCGCTGACGTACGAGTGGACCCACGTCACGCCATGATCGGCGTTGGTGGCCACGACAGAGTTGACGGCCTTGACTCCGTTGTCGTCGATCGGGATGTCGAGTCCGTCGGCGAATGTTCGCTCCACGAGGTAGCGGGGCATCTTGATTCTCCATTTCCGGCCGGAGGGTCCGGCTCGCCCGGCACGGTACGGATGATCGGAAGATGACACATCGGGAGCGCTCCCTATCTTGGTGTCGTCAGTTCCCCATCTTGCGGCCCGGCATGCCGAACCAAATTGCGGTCTGAAAAGTCAGGCATATGCTGCCTTTGTGACGCGGGCGCTTTTCTGGGTGGCTCTTCCGGCCCCCGCGCGCCACGCCGTGCCGGGGTGCCGGCAATCAAAGGAGATGCCATGAACTTGGCAGTCAACACGGTCATCCTCGTTCCTGCCGCCATCGTCGTGGGAGCCCTCGTGCTCGCCATCTTGCTGTTCAAGGCGATGTGGCGGGTCGCCGAACCGAACGAAGCGCTGATCATTTCCGGCCTTCGCGAGAAGGGCATCGCCAAGGACGCATCGGGCGACGAGATGGGGTTTCGGATCGTCACCGGCAAAGGCACGATGGTCGTTCCCGGCGTGCAAGCCGTGCGCCGTCTGTCGCTCGACCTGCACGCTGCCGATCTGCAGG
>DATAJN010000457.1:0-2104 GCA_036262105.1 Ilumatobacteraceae bacterium | reverse complement strand
GCTGGCGGCCAACGCGATGAAGGGCGGCATGGCCATCCTGCGCCCGCTGCTGGCAGAGACCGGAGCAGAGCCGATCGGCAAGGTCGTCGTCGGAACCGTGAAGGGCGACATCCACGACATCGGCAAGAACCTGACCGCGATGATGTTGGAGGGCGCCGGCTTCGAGGTGATCGACCTCGGGATCAACACCGATGTCGACAAGTTCCTCGCCGCCCTCGAACTGCATCAACCCGACATCTTGGGGATGTCCGCACTGCTCACCACGACGATGCCGTACATGAAAGTGGTCGTCGACACGCTGATCGAAAAGGGCCTGCGCGACAAGTACCTCGTGTTGGTCGGCGGGGCGCCATTGAACGAAGAGTTCGGTCAGGCCGTAGGCGCCGATGCCTACTGTCGCGACGCCGCCGTCGCCGCCGAGACCGCAAAGGCGTTGGTCAACGCACGCCGCGACCGGTTGAAGGCCGAGCCGCCCGGCCCGTCGGTGGCCTGAAACCGCGGATCATCGCATGACTGTCGCGCCCCTCGTCATCGCCTGTGGAGCCCTTGCTTCGGAGCTCCGCGCCGTGCTGAAGGCCCAGGGCCTAGCCGACGCGGTCGAGGTCACCTACCTGCCTGCGAATTTGCACAACCGGCCGGAGCGCATTGTCCCTGAGCTCGAACCGCTGCTCGATCAGGCCGCCGCGCAGGGGCGACCCGTGTTTGTCGCCTACGCGGATTGCGGCACCGGCGGCGCCCTCGATTCGTTGCTCGAGCGGCATCCGCAAACCACACGGCTTCCGGGCTCGCACTGTTACGAGTTCTTCAGCGGAGCCGAACAGTTCGCAGCAATGCACGAGGAAGAGCTCGGTACGCTCTTCCTCACCGACTTCCTCGCCAAGCACTTCGAGGCACTGTTGTGGCAAGGGCTGGGACTCGATCGCCATCCACAGCTGCGCGACATCTACTTCGGCAACTACCGGCGCGTGGTGTTGATATCGCAAACGAACAGCGACGCGATCGAGGCGATGGGCAGGGCTGCGGCTGAGCGTCTCGGGCTCGAATTCGAACATCGACACGTCGGGCTCGAACCGTTCACCGGGGTCGTGCAGCATGGTGTTGCCGTCTCTCTGTCGCGGCGGGTGGCGTAATGGCTCGTTCGGGACGAAGCAATCGCGAGCTGATCGTCATCTACTGGCGCGACATCCCGGCCCAGGTCAACGCCCAAGAAGGGCGCGATCGTCATCAGGTGGTGCTCGGCGGCAAGTTTCAGCGGGCCATCGATCGCGCCAAGCGCAAAGCAGGGATCTACACCGCGGACGAGGAAGTCGCTCAATGGCGCCGCGAAAGCAGGCCCATCGTCGGAGACCTTGCCACCGAGGCACAGGCCGCAGCCGATGCGATCGAGCGTGAGTACCGCCGCAATCGTCTCGGGCTCCTCGCCTACTACGGCGGCTGGGAGGCGGACGTGGTCAACACCGATGCCATCGATCGCGACGTCCTTGCCGCGCTCGAAGAACTCGGGGAAGAAGACGAAATCGACCAATACAACAAGGGCCAAGCGGCAGCAGCCCAAAATGAACAGGAGAATCCGTGACCGATACTGTTGTCAGCTCAGCCACACGCGAGGTCGTCATCGGCTTCGAACGTCCCTTCGTGATGATCGGCGAGAAGATCAACCCGACCGGGCGCAAGCTGTTGGCCGACGAGATGAAGAACGGGGATTTCAGCCGTGTCGAGGTCGACGCGCTGGCCCAGGTTGCCGCGGGCGCACACATGCTCGACGTCAACGCCGGCATTCCGCTGGCCGACGAGCCGGCGATGCTGGCCAGGGCCATCACTCTTGTGCAATCCATCACTGACGTGCCGCTGTCGATCGACTCGTCGATCATCGCCGCGTTGGAAGCCGGCCTGGCCGTGTACCAAGGCAAGCCTCTGGTCAACTCGGTCACCGGCGAAGACGAGGTGCTCGAACGCGTGATGCCGTTGGTGGCCAAGTACAACGCTGCAGTTGTGGCCATCTCCAACGACGAGACGGGCATCTCGATGGATCCCGACGTACGGTTCGCGGTGGCCAAGCGCATCGTCGACCGTGCCGCTGATTTCGGGATCCCGGCGTCCGATG
>DATAJN010000456.1:0-2795 GCA_036262105.1 Ilumatobacteraceae bacterium | reverse complement strand
GCGGCCTCGTGGCCGAGGAGGAACGGGAAGTCGTCGTTGATCCCACCTTCGCGATAGTGCAGATCGGTGTGGCAGACACCGCATGCCTGCACCTTGACCACCGCCTCACCAGGACCGGGATCGGGGACGACGATCGTCTCGATCGACACCGGCGCACCTTTCGAGCGCGCCACGACTCCGCGAACCTGCTGTGACATTCCGACCTCCGTATCAAGCGGCCCGCAGGCCGACGTCTCGAAGCGGCCCCCGGCCGACTCTGCGTCGAGGTTACTCGCCGCGCCGTCCACGCCTTCGCTCGCGCTCGGGCGCGGATGGCGACGTCACGGCGTTGACCAGCGGTCCGACCGCTTCGATGATGTCGTCGACGGTGGGCGGAGCAATCATCTCGTCGAGCGAACGGCGCATCGCCGCCAGGTGCGCCGGAGACGTCCCGCAGCAGCCCCCAACGATCCGTGCGCCGGCCTTCACGGCCAGCTGTGTGTATTTGCCCATCAACTCCGGCGTGCCCGTGTACACAGCCTCGGTGCCGGCGAAGTACGGGACGCCGCAGTTGCCCTTCGAGATCAGAAAGGTGTGCACGTCGCGTTCGGTCATGGCCAACAACGAAACCAGCGTGTCGCTGGCCCCCACGCCGCAGTTCGCGCCGATGGCCACCGGGGGTTCGGCCAGGCCGTCGAACACGTGCGACAAGTCGCCAGGCCGCAAGCCCATCATCGTCCGTCCAGCCGTGTCGAACGAACACGTCGCGGTGTACGGCAGCCCCGCCTGAACGGCCGCCGTGGCCGCGGCGCGGATCTCTTCGGCGGCCGACATCGTCTCGATCCAGGCGACGTCGGCACCGCCGTCTTTGAGACCAGCGGCAAGCTCGCCGAATGACTCGATCGCCGCGCTCTCGGTGAGGGCCCCCAGCGGCTCGAACAGCTCGCCGGTCGGCCCCATCGACCCGGCAACGACAATCGGTCGCGGCGCGGCGTCGGCCACCTCGCAGGCGAGCTCGGCGGCCCGCTTGGCCAGTTCGTAGACGCGATCGTCGGCGCTGTGGAGCTTGAGACGATGACGGTTGCAACCGAACGTGTTGGTCAAGATGATGTCGGCGCCGGCATCGACGAACTGCTGGTGAAGCGTGCGAACCTTCTCGGGATGGTCGGCGTTCCAGAACTCGGGCGAGTCTCCTGCGCCGAGACCACGCTCGAAGTAGTTCGTGCCGGTGGCCCCGTCGGCGAGCAACGTGCGCCCAGCGGAGAGCAGCTCGACAAGTGATGCACGCATGGTGGTAGACAACACTACCGCCAGGCCTACAGTCCGTACATGCCCCCCCAGCTCGGCATCGAGCACTCCGACCTCTCGGATGCCCAGCTTGCCGGAATGGTTTCCGAGTCTGATCTGCCGTCGCTGCTGGCAGCGCTTGCCCACGTGTGCTCCGCACCAGATCTCCCTGGTTCAGGGCTCTCTCTCGATCGCGCCAAGCACCACGAACCGCAGGGCGGTTGGACCCTCGACCAACAATCGCAGGCGCGCGCCATCGCCCTGGATGCGCTGATCCGCCTCCGCGACGCCGGATGGCCGGCAGCGCCGAAGCCGACCGCCGACACCGTCCGGCCGATCATGACCTGGATGATGTCGACCGACGGCTCCGACGACTACGTCGAGCTGTTGCTGGAAGAGCTCGGCGACCCTCCAGCGGATCTGCGGGCACCGACGTGGAACGCGGCCGAGATAGCGCCCGGTCGCGACTTGCGCGTCGCCGTGATCGGCGCCGGCATGTCGGGTCTGTTGGCCGCGCATCGCCTGCGGCAGGTCGGCATCGATGCCGTGGTGTTCGAGAAGAACGCCGACGTCGGCGGAACGTGGTTGCAGAACACCTATCCAGGTTGCAGGGTCGACGTCGCCAGCCACCTGTACTGCTACTCGTTCGCCCAGCGCGACGACTGGCCCCAGCACTTCTCGACGCAGCCCGAGCTACTCGATTACTTCCAGGCATTCGCCGCCGACCACGATCTACGTCCGCTGATCCGCTTCTCGACCACTGTCGACGCCGTCGAGTTCGACGACGAGTCGGCGGCGTGGAGCGTGCGCACCATCGATGCCGGCGGTCGCAGCGAAACGCACCAGTTCGACGCCGTCATCAACGCAACCGGCCAGCTGAATCGCCCGAAGTTCCCCGACATCGACGGACGCGCCTCGTTCGCCGGGACGGCCTTCCACTCTGCCGAGTGGGACGACGGCGCCGACCTTGTCGGCAAGCGTGTTGCGGTCATCGGCACCGGTGCCAGCGCCGCGCAGTTCATACCGCTGATCGCCGAGCAGGCCGAGACGGTGCTGGTCATGCAGCGGACGCCGAACTGGCTGGCACCGACCTTCGACTACCACGCCGACTTCCCCGCCGGCCAGCGATGGCTGCTGACCCATCTGCCGTACTACAGCCAGTGGTACCGCTTCTGGCTCTTCTGGCGGTACGCGGAGGGGATCCTTCCCTCGGTGAAGGTCGACCCCCAATGGGACGACCACGGCCTCTCCGTGAGTGCGGCCAACGACGAGTTGCGCCAGCAACTGGGCCTGTACCTGGCGTTCTGCTTTGCCGACCGGCCCGACCTGCTGGCCAAGGTGATGCCCAACTATCCCCCGGCTGCGAAGCGGATCGTCCGCGACAATGGCGTGTGGGCCACCACGTTGAAGCGCGGCAACGTGCAACTGATCACCGACCCCATCGCCGCCATCGAACCAACGGGTTTGCGGCTGCGTGATGGCACCGTTCACGAAGTCGACGTCATCATCTACGGCACCGGTTTCCAAGC
>DATAJN010000455.1:0-7816 GCA_036262105.1 Ilumatobacteraceae bacterium | reverse complement strand
GGTCGTAGAATTCATCGAAGCACTCCACGGCGTCGAAATAGGTATCGACCACAGCATCCAGCAATCCGTACAGCAAGTAGCTGACACCATGCACAGCAAGGTCCGTCGAACGGTCCCAGCGAGCGATCACCGGCTCCAACGAAAAGTTATCGTCCTTGCGGACTGTGACGAGCCAGCGCTTGTTGATGAACGCATCGATTTCCGTCTCGATCAACGTCCCGTCGTCCTTCAGCGCGACCGCGTGGCACACCAAGAAGTTGTGCGACACATAGTGATCCAGCTTCGGACGCTGATGCGGACCAAGCGCGTCCTCCACCGCAAGCTCATGTAGACCGAGCTCGTCGGCAACCTCGAGCAACTCCTCCTTTGACGGGCCACAGAAATCCACCCAGACCACCGTGTCCGGACGCTCGAGAAACTCAGAGATGTCGGCGACCGGGAACTCCTCCGCCTCCAGAATCCCGTTGCAGTACACCCGTGTCCGAGCCATACACCACTTCCTCGAAGAATCGTCTGAGCAACCGATGTCGCCAACCACAACCACGTCCGACAACATTCGGCGGAACTGAGCAGCTCAAACTACAGGAGCCCAAGTGAGGCTCTTGCCACCCACCAGCTCACGTACTGAGCTGCTGTCACGCCGGCCACTCTTCCTGGCGTCTTTTCGCCGGGTGCCAGTCACCATGCCATACGCCATCCGACAAGAATTCCCCACACGGCATCAGCCGTCGACAGATCGACGCAGATCTGGGCGGTCCCGTCGAGCGGTCAGAACACCAGGACGTCGACGTGGCAGTGAATGCCGGGCGCACGCGCCAGTCGGGCGTCAGCCGAGACGAGCGCACACGAAAGGCCCTCAGCGAGCGCAACGTAGCTGGCGTCGTACGGAGTCAGGTTCGAGCGGAGTTCGTAGGCCCGGAGCATCAGCGGGCCTGTTGGGAAGCGGACGATCGGGAGCGAGAGAAGGTCGACGACGGCAGATCGAAACCGTCGAGCGGTGAGGTCACCAGCACGCCAGCGCCTCCGAAGGACGGAGACAGTTTCGACGTCGACGAGATCCGGCGCAGACCATCGCGTGGTTGCGGCGATCCGATCGCGTGCCGCGCGCCCGGCTGACCCGTCATCGCCGACGACGTTGGCCAGCACCGACGCGTCGATGACGATCAACGGGGGCCGCGCTCGTCGTCGAGATCGGCGACGGCTCTGTCGAGGCCGACCCGACCTCCGTGTCGACGGGAGATGCGTGCGAGCACGTCATTCATCGTGGGCGTCGATGCCAGCCGTGTGAGTTGGGTGGCCAGATACTGCTGGAGAGATTGCCCTGCTTCCTCGGCGCGGCGCTGAAGACTTGCATGCACCTCATCTGGCAGATCGCGTACCAATACATTCGGCATGCTTGCATTATGCTATCAACCAGGTAACGATGCAACCCGCAACCACGAGCGCGGATCAGGCAGTTCGGGTCGCCTCAACCGCGCGAGGCGGCGCCCGGGATCTGGGCGACGAGAACGAGAGGGCTCCGTTGCGAGATCCGGGTGCCAATCTCCGGCACCAGCCCAGCGGCGACACCGGAGCGTGGCATCCAGAAGCTCGAAGGAGCACCGCCGCTTGCATTCGGCCTGGCGGTCATCAGGATCGTCGAGAATCCCCGGGATTTCGAGCAGCCCCAACGGGATTCGAACCCGTGCCGCCACCTTGAGAGGGTGGTGTCCTAGGCCACTAGACGATGGGGCCAAGTAGCCCCAGCACACTACCAACGGGGGTATACGGAGCCAACAAACGACCGAAGGTCGGCCACGCCGGCCGACCTTCGAAGAGCTGGGGAACAAGGACTCGAACCCTGAATAACAGTACCAGAAACTGCTGTGTTACCAATTACACCATTCCCCACCGGGTGAACCCGTGGAACGTCACTCTAGCAACCGACCCCGATTGGTCACACCCGCCGAAACGGCCCTCGTCAACCGGTGATCGACAGCAGTCGCTTGAAGCCGATGATGCGTCCGAGTGCGATTCCAGCCGACTCTTCCAGTTCCTTCGAGAGAGCCGCTTTGCCGCGTACCGGGCTCGTGCGGGTCGGCGAGACATACGCCACGAGCCCGAGCTCTTGGGCGATCAGCCGCGACCGGAGGCAATGGAACGGATCGCTGACCAACAGAATGCTGAACAAGTCCCGCTCGTGCAGGATCGCGGCGACACCGTCGAGCGAGGCGTACGAGCTGCGCCCGAGTGATTCCTGCAGGATCGCCTCCGCCGGCACGCCACGATCGATCAAGTAGTTGGCCGACGCCGAGGCCTCGGTGAAGCGATCACCGGGCTGGTTGCCACCGGTGACGACCATCACCTTCGCAAGGCCGGCTGCCCACAGCTCAGCGGCGTGGTCGAGCCGCGCCGCCAGTTGCGGCGACGGCCTTCCGTCGTATTGCGCGGCCCCCATCACGACGATCGCGTCGACTGGGCGAGCCTGGTCGCTGCGACCCGTCGAATGCACCTGATACAGCGTTACCCCGTAGTAGGCCACCGCCGCGAGCAGCAGCGCCACCATCCACAGCGCCAGCCGGCGTGGCCACCGCCGCCGGACGATGGGAATGCCGCCGACCGGCGTTGGATCGGCAACGCGCGCCTCGACGGCAGGTGTGCCATGCGGCGGGGTGGCCGACAGCAGCGGATCGAGGTCGCTCACGGAGAGGCAACCATCGTCAACCGTCGGATGACTTCGTCGCGTCCCAGCACCTCGAGAGCCTCGAACAGGGGCGGTCCGACCGTGCGGCCGGTGATGGCCACGCGAATGGGAGCTTGAGCCTTGCCCTTCTTGAGACCATGGCGCTCGCCGATCATCTCGAGAGTGTCTTTCAGCGCAGCCACGTTCCACTCGGGCAGAGCGCGATACGCCTCGGTCACATCGGCCAGCACTTCGCGAGCACCGGGTGCAGCGATCGTCTGCGCCCATGCCTGCTCATCGACCACCGGGTCGGCGAGAAAGATGAAGTCGATCACCGCGGGCACCTCCGCCAGCGTGCTGGCGCGCGACTGCACAACCGATGCCATCGCCGCGAACTTCGAGGCATCGAACCGATCGGGAGGCCACGGCACGTCGGAGGAATGCAGGAACGGCTGACACGCGGCGATGAAGTCGTCGATGCTCATCATGCGGATGTACTCGCCGTTGAACGCCGTCAGTTTCTTCACGTCGAAGAAGGCCGGAGAGTGGTTCACGTCTTCCAACCGGAACTCGCGCTCGATCATCGACCACGGAACGATCTCGCGATCCCCCGGCGGAGACCAACCGAGCGTCATCAGATAGTTGACCATCGCGTCGGCCAGGAAGCCTTCCGCCCGGTACTGCTCGACCGCCACCTTGTCACGTCGCTTCGACAGCTTCTTGCGCTGCTCGTTGACGAGCAGGGGCACGTGTGCCCACGCCGGTGGCTGGTGGCCGAGCGCCTGCCACAGCAGTTGCTGCTTCGGCGTGTTGGGCAGATGCTCCTCGGCGCGCACGACGAGCGAGATATCCATTTCCATGTCGTCGACGACATTGGCGAGCAGGAACATCGGCGTGCCATTGCTACGCAGGAGCACGAAGTCTTCGATCGTCGAGTGGTCGAACACCACCTCGCCACGCACCAGGTCGGAGATCGTCGTCGAGCCCTCAGGAACGCGGAATCGCAGCACGCGTCCGGGTCCCGGCCCGAGACCGCGGTCGCGCGAATAGCCGTCGTATCCGCCGATCCCGGCGGCCTTGGCGCGCTCTTGGATCTGCTCGGAGCTGAGGTCGCAGTAGTAGGCCGCCCCGGCGTCGAACAAGCGACGGGCAGCGGCCAGGTGAGCCTCGGCATACTCGCTCTGGAAGTACGGACCTTCGAACGTGGGATCGTCACTGTGGATGCCGAGCCAGGCGAGTGCGTCGATGATCCCGTCGGTCCATTCCGGCTTGTTGCGGGCCTCGTCGGTGTCTTCGATGCGCAGCACGAAGACTCCACCGAGCCGCTTGGCAAGCGCCCAGTTGTACAGCGCTGTGCGTGCCCCGCCGACGTGAAAGAACCCGGTGGGCGATGGCGCGAATCGAAACCGGGGGCCGCTGCTCATTCGGCTCCAACCCTACCGGGCACCAACGAGTGCAGCCCGGCGGTCAGCCCGACGCGGGTCGTTGGGTGATGAGAGCGAGGTTGCGCAACTGACGCAGGGCCACCGACAGCGTCGTGAGGTCGTAGGCATCGGCGCGGCGGATCTCGTTGAACATCGCCATCGCCCGCACGACGACTCGGTCGTTGGTCGCCGCCCAGTCGCGGGCACTGCCGACGTACAACGCGTCGTCGGCGAGATCCGCCAACGCACCCATCAGATCGTCACGCAGCGCCGAGCGGGCTTGCGTCTGCCACCGATCGTTGCGTGGCAGCGCCCCGACGGCGTCCCACAGCCAGCCGAGGTCGAGGGTGTCGAACACCTCCCAGTACGCCGAAGCCGTTTCCCGAACCGTCAGGTGCTGTCGGGTGGCGAGATCGATGATGTCGAAGGCGGTGTGCATCAACGGCCACAGCACCGACTGCTGGGCCAACATCTCGGGTACGCCGGCGGCAAGGCGAGCCGCCTCGTTGGCGAACATCTGATCGCGGATCCTGCCGCGCAGGTACCCGTCGAGGGTCGTCGAGAGTTCGCGGATGCCAGGCCGGAACTCGGCCACGACCGCGGCAATGTCGAGTGGCGGCCGGCGATGTCGAAGCAACCACAACGCGCCGCGCTCGACCATGCGCCTCGCTTCCAGGAACATGTCCAACTGCGTATCGAGCTTGACCGTGGTCGACAGCGCCTCGATCCTTTCCCACAACGGCGGAAAGTTGAAGGTGTCGCGAGCCGCGACCCAACCGCGCATGACATCGACCACCCCAGCGCCGGTGTCTTCGGTCATTCGATTGTCGAAGGAAATGCCCGACAGGTTGACCATCTCGTTGGCGATCTGCGTGGAGATGATCTCGCGGCGCAGTCGATGGTGGAGGATCTCTGAGCGATACCGCGCTTGCAACACCTTCGGGAAGTACCGCAGGAGGTCGGGCTCGAGATATGGGTCATCGGGAAGGTCGGAGCGCACCATCTCGGCCATGTTCACGCTCTTCGTGTACGCCGACACGATGGCGAACTCCGGGGTGGTCAAACCCATGCCGCTGGCCTGCCGCTCGGCAATCTGCTTGTCGGTGGGAAGGAACTCGAGCCCGCGGTTGAGCCAGCCTTCGGCCTCCAACACATGCAGGTACCTGGCGTGAACGTTCACCATCGGAAGGGCTTGCCGGCGGGCAATGGCGAGCGTGAGGGTCTGTGAGCGGTTGTCGTCGAGCACCAGCCCAGCGACCTCGTCGGTCGTCTCGACCAACAACTCGTTGCGTTGTTCGATCGTGATGGCTCCCTCAATCATCACCGCACCGAGGAGGATCTTGATGTTGACCTCGTGGTCGCTGCAATCGACACCTGCCGAGTTGTCGATTGCATCGGTGTAGACGAAGCCGCCGTTGATGGCGTACTCGACGCGGCCTCGTTGGGTGAGGCCGAGATTGCCCCCCTCACTCACCATTCGACAGCGCAGTTCCGTGGCGTTGACGCGTAGCGCGTCGTTCGCCCGGTCGCCGACGTCGGCGTGCGACTCCAACAAAGCCTTCACATAGGTGCCGATGCCGCCGTTCCACAACACGTCGACGGGTGCGCGGAGGATCGTCGCCAGCAACTCGTTCGGCGTGAAGACCCTCCGGTCGGTACCGAGCCGCTTGCGAGCCTCGGGGCTCAAGTCGATCGTCTTCAACGAGCGCGGGTAGACCCCGCCACCCAGTGAAATGAGCGTGGGGTCGTAGTTGGCCCAACTGGATCGAGGCAGATCGAACAACCGCTTCCGCTCGGCGAACGACAACGCCGGCTCAGGGTCGGGATCGATGAAGATGTGCCGGTGGTCGAAAGCGGCCACGAGCTTGACGTGATTCGACCGCAACATCCCGTTGCCGAAGACGTCACCTGACATGTCGCCGATGCCGACGATGGTCAGTTCGTCGCGGTCGGCGTCTTTGCCCATGGCGCGGGCGTGGCGCCGCACGCTCTCCCATGCACCGCGGGCCGTGATGCCCATCGACTTGTGGTCGTAGCCCTCGCTGCCGCCGGAGGCAAAGGCGTCGCCCAGCCAGAACCCGTATTCGGCGGAGATCTCATTGGCGATGTCGCTGAACGTCGCGGTTCCCTTGTCGGCGGCGACGACCAAGTACGGATCATCGCTGTCGTGGCGCACGGTGTCAGGGGGCGGAACCACCGCGCCGCCGACGATGTTGTCGGTGACGTCGAGCAAGCCCCTGATGAACTGCCGGTAGCAGTACTCGCCTTCGGCCCGGAACTCCTCTGATCCGACCGGCGGCTTCTTCAGCACGAAGCCGCCCTTGGCGCCAGTCGGCACGATCACTGCGTTCTTGACGATCTGGGCCTTGACGAGACCAAGGATCTCGGTTCTGAAGTCTTCGCGTCGATCACTCCACCTGATGCCGCCGCGAGCGATCCGCCCGTTGCGAAGGTGGATGCCCTCGACCCGCGGCGAACAAACCCACACTTCGAACATCGGCCGTGGCAACGGGAGGTCGGGCACCTTCGACGTGTCGAACTTGTAGGAGATCACCGGGCGGTAGCCGCCATCGCCGCCGAGGCGGAAGGCGTTCGTGCGCACGGTGGCCTCGATGAGTGCCAGTAGCGACCGCAACGTGCGATCGTCGTCGAGACTGGGCACGCCGTCGAGGGCCTCGATGATCTGAGCTCGCAACACCACGTCGGCGCCAGAGCTGCCTTCGCCACGTTCGATGCCGGGGGCGAAGCGCGCCGCGAACAGTCCGGCGAGCAGGCGGCTGATCGATGCGTGACGAGCGAGCGTTGCCTCGATGTACTGCTGGCTGAAGGGGAACCCGATCTGGCGGAGGTAGCGGGAGTAACCACGCAAGACCTCGATCTGTCGGGCCGTGAGCCCGGCCAGGATGACCAACCGATTCAGGCCATCGACCTCGATCGATCCGCTGAACTCGGCCATGAAGCTTCGTTGGACCTCGGTCGCGATGGCATCGGTCAACTGAACGCCAGGGGTAACTGCGACACCGACATCGTGCAGCCACACCGCCACATCGGCGAAACGGAAGCCGAAGGCGCGCTCGTCGAGTGCACGCAAGCCGAGGTGATCCAGTAGCGGCAGCATGTCGGCCAGAGGGATCGATTCGCCCCGGCGATAGATGCGGAACCTCCAACTGCCGTCACTGCGTTGCAGCAGATCGGTGGAAAGGTCGGAAACGCCATTGGCCAGCGTGTCGATGTTGACGAAATCGAGCGCCGCGACGGCCGGGTCGTTGAGCTCGTCATAGCCCGCCGGGATAGCCGGCTCCAACCGAGCGACCAGATCGGCGCGCGCCCCGAGCGAGGCTCGAACGGCGTCGAGCCAATCATCGGCTATGTGGATGGTGGTCATGCATCTCCCGGCAACGCTGGCGGCAGTTTTCCCTGCTTGGCGACACTAGTCGGTAGCGTGTCAGAAATGAGCCGCCCCACTTTTCGGCGCCGAGCCGAGTCGCATCCCGGTCACCGCTCAGTCGCAGGTGGTCTGGTGCGAGCTGCCGTCTTCGGGGTCAGCGACGGCCTCGTTTCCAACGTGTCGTTGGTGATCGGTTTCGCAGGCGCCGGGGTCGCACCGTCGTATGTTCGCCTCGCCGGTCTCGCCGGGGCAATCGCCGGGGCCACGAGCATGGCGGCCGGAGAATGGGTCAGCATCTCTGCGCAGAACGAGATGGTGTTTCGTGAGCTGGCTGTCGAGCGG
>DATAJN010000454.1:0-4542 GCA_036262105.1 Ilumatobacteraceae bacterium | reverse complement strand
TTCCTGTGCTGATCGACGTTGTTGCCCACTGGCCCGGGAACCTCGAACGCTTGCTCAAGTGGTCGTTCAACAACGACGAGCCCACCATCGGCATGAGGCAAAGTCTGAACTTGCTGGGTCGCAGCACCTCCTTGTCGTTCCCCTTCCACCCTGCATTCCCGAATCAGTTCGTCTTCTCCATCGGCACGGTCGACACGGGGTTGCTGCCCGGGGCATTGCTGGTGCTGCTCGTCGTTGCTGCTGCCCTGGCCGCGAGGCAGCGGATGGTCGCGGAGGGATCACTCTGCGCGTGCCTCGTCGTCGCGTGGGCCTCCGGCCTGGTGGCCGCCAGCCGCGTGACCCAACCGCTCGCGTTCTGGTTGGTCGAATGGCTGGAACCTCTCGCCTGGCTCAGTTGGGGCGCCGTCATCCTCGTCGCCTGGAGGCTGGTGCAACCAGCTCTGTTCGACCGGTTTCGTCCCGCCCGAGTCCGGCGCGCGGGATCGCTGATCATCGCGGTGGGGCTGCTGGTCGGCACGGTCGAGTATGCGCACAAGACCGTGTCGGCGGATGAACACGATACGACGAGAGCACCGATCGAAGCCTTCGTCGGCGCTGCCGAGCACCTCGACCGATCGCAGCCGATCCACATCGACTACGGCGGCGATCCATTCTCGGCAGGCACCATCTTCCTTGCGGTCTCCGACGAGTTGAACAAGATCGGCTTCGACCTGTGCGTCGACGCCGCGTATGCGAACCAGTTCGGTGACGCACGGGTTTGCTCCGGGCGTAGCGATCTGGCGCTGTTCATTCGCAACGAGCCAACGGCGCTCGCCCCGCCCGACAACTCGGTCACGCTGGCGATCTCCGACCCCCTGTCACCGGCCCAACGACAGGAAGCCGACGAGCTCACGGCACGGCTCGACACGGTTCTTCAGCAGAACGACCTGAGCGACGACGAGCCGCTTCTCTACACGCAACTCGTCGAGCTGGTCCTCGATCACCTGCCATCTGCCGACGCTGCAGCGGTCAAGGCAGATGTCGTCCGGCTCGATGAACTGCGCAGGGTGCCGGGTACGAGGCTGGGCTTCTATGCAATCGGCACGGTTCAAGGTTGAGGTTTGTTGGGCCGATGACTGGAGCGTGAGTTCGAACCCGTATGACCATCGCTTGGTCTCGGCACATCGCGACATCCTCCTCGGCGGCGGCCTGATCGGCGCGTTCGCCGTCGTGGTCGCGTGCACGGTTTGGCCAGTGGGTCAACACGGCCTGAGTTCGCGGGCGATCGATGTGGCCGTGCTGACGTCGGTTACCGGTATTGCATTGATGAAGGTGCTGTGGCGTTCCACCAGCGAACATCTCCTGCTGTTGTTCCCGACGACGCTCCTGGTGGCGCAGGTGTGGATCGCGGTGTCGACCGACGGCATCGCTGCGAACTACTCCGGGTTCTTCGCCTTGGCGATCATCTATGTCGGCCTGACTCAGCGCAGGGTCGTGGTGGCCATGGCTGTCGCGATCGTCGCCCCGTGCTGGCTGATCTGCCAGGAGCTGACGACTGTGACTGTGACGACCGTGGCCAGGCTGGCGACCGCGATCACGTTCTGGCTGGTGGCCGGGCTCGCACTTGCGTCACGCGCGGAGCTCGACAAGGCCCATACCAATGAGTTGCTCGACCGGGCCAACACCGACCCGTTGACCGGCCTGGCGAGCCGGCTGTTCCTTTCCGACCAGATCGAACGGGAGATCGGCAGGCGCAGCGGCCAGGAATCCACGGTGATGGTGATCGACCTCGACGGTTTCAAAGGCGTCAACGACATGTTCGGCCACGCAGCAGGCGATGAACTGCTGACCACGATCGCTGGTTGGATTCGGGCCTCGTTCAGGCCGGCCGACGTCTGTGCTCGTCTCGGCGGCGATGAATTCGCAGTCCTGCTGCGAAACACGGACGCCTCGCAAGCGACCGAAGCCGCGGCTCGACTCCTCGAAGAGCTGGCAAGACCAATCGTCCTCCCTCGTGGTCGGATGGCGATCACGGCAAGCATCGGAATCGCCAGCCTCACCGCGGCGAGCGATGCGCTCCAGGTGCTGCGCGATGCGGACCTGGCGATGTACGACGCGAAGTTGGGCGGTCGAAATCGCGCGTCCGTATTCGAGCAGGAGATGAGTGACCGGCGGTCAGCACGACTCCAGCTCGAGAGCGAACTGCTCGACGGGATGGGGCGCGACGAGTTCGAGCTGTTCTATCAACCGGTCGTGCACGTGCAGACTGGCGCGATCATCGGTACCGAGGCACTCCTGCGCTGGAACCATCCGCAACGTGGACTGCTCGGGCCGGACCAGTTCCTCGACACCTCCGAGGAGATCGGCGTGATCGTCGCCCTCGGTGACTGGATCCTCCGCGAAGCGTGCCAGCAGGCTGTGCGGTGGCAACCGGCCGACCCAGGAAAGGCCATCTCGATGGCCGTCAACGTCTCTGCGCCCGAAATGCTCGCACCTGATTTCGTATCGCGCGTGCGCAAGGTGCTGGCCACCACCGGGCTCCCGGGAAGGCTGCTCATCCTCGAGATCACAGAAGGACTCGTCATCAACGAGGCGTCGATCGCTCGAGAGCGGATCGATGAACTCGGCAAGTTGGGGATTCGAATCGCAATCGACGACTTCGGCACCGGCTACTCGTCGCTCGCCTGCCTTCGCGACCTACCGGTCGACATTCTCAAGATCGACCAGAGCTTCGTCAAACCACTCGGCGTCGATGCCCAGGCCGCCGCGCTTCTCAAGTCGATCATTGCCATCGCCGACGCCCTCCGGCTGGCGATCATCGTCGAAGGCGTCGAGACATCCACACACGTCGACATCGTCAAAGAGCTCGGTTGCGAGGTTGCCCAGGGATACCACTTCGCTCGCCCCGGCACTGCGTCGTCGATCACCGACCTGTTCTCGCTCGAGCTGACAACGCCGCACCAACAGGTGGAACACCAGCATCGCTGACGTTGAACGTTCGCACAGGACGAGGAACTACGCCTGGATCTGACGTCCCGAGATTCGCTCGGTGCCGATACGTACCACGATCTGCTCGGAACCTCCGCGGCCCCACTGCCGGAACGCGTCAGGATCGGCGAGCTCTGAAGGCGAGCCGATCGGCTCCGCCCGACCCGTGACGGTGACCGTCCATCCCGTGGAGAAATCCTCGCCGAGATCGTGTACGCAGAGCGAAACGATGCTGTTGGGCATGCAACGACCCAGGATCCCGTCTGCGGCCGCCCCCACCAGGATGTCTTCGCCGCGGAGCAAGTACAGGGCCGGAAGCACCATGGGCAATGCTCCATGCGTGATCGCCACCGCAGCAACGCGGTTTTGGGCGAGCAGATCGAGGCACGAGCGACGATCGAGCACGACGAAGTCGCTGCTGTCTCGTTTCAGGTTCATGATCATCCAACCATGAAGTAACGCTGCCCACTCGGATAGAGACCAACGTCCTGCTCAGGTCGATCGAATTGAGCCTCCGAGATCAGCGGGCAGGCAGGATGTTGGCGTTGAGGTGGAACACGTTGTCGGGGTCGTACGCCGCCTTCACCTGCTGGAGGCGCTCGTACTTGGCACCGTAGGCGTTGCGCACGCGATCCTCTTCGTAGTCCGTCATGAAGTTCACGTAGCCGCCGAATCCCGAGGCGTGTTCGACGAGCGCAGACCAGTACGACCGAACCCAGGCGCGTTCTGCCTCGAAGTCGTCGGCGGACGGTGTGCTACCGGAGATGTTCAAGACGTAGCGCACGGTTCGACTGCCACCGAACGCTGTGGCGTCGCCATCGGCACGTGCGAACGCGCCGCCGAGAACGAAGATCGGGACGAATGACAACGGCGACATCTTCGTCGGCTGATGCTCCAGGATCACATCGATCGCACCGTCGCTGAGCTCATCGAGGTAGGCCGCCTTCTCGTAGGAGTACAGGCCCCAGGGCGCGGATTCGTCGAACATCTGCTGCAGGGCGACGTACGGTATGGGCGTCACCAACTCGACGAGGGGCGTGAGCGCCTGCTTGATCGGCGCGATCAACTTCGCATGTGCCTGATCGTCGCCGAAACCGACGACCGCGAGCGCGTAGGACGGTGCGAAGTGGAGCTCGGGCGGTACGAACGGTGCGGGTGGGGCGCTCAGTCCGGCGAGGAAGGCACCACACTCGTCCGGGAGATCGCGAACGAAGTCACGGGCGAATCGAAACAGGTCTCCGCCTTGGTCGGGGCTGAACAAGAACAGCCCGAGGTGCACCAGCGGCCCGACTGGGTGGAGTGCGAACTCGAACTCGGTGACGACGCCAAAGTTTCCTCCACCACCACGAATCGCCCAGAGCAGATCAGCGTTGTCGGTCTCCGACGCGTGGATCACTCGCCCGTCGGCGACAACGACCTCGGCACCAACGAGGTTGTCGGACGACAAGCCGGCGAGACGTGACAGCCAGCCGAAACCGCCGCCAAGCGTCAGTCCGGCAACACCCGTGCGGCTGACGAACCCGCCCGGCGTGGCGAGGCCGTGCTCCTGCGTCGCCGCGTCGAACTTGCCCCACG
>DATAJN010000453.1:0-4888 GCA_036262105.1 Ilumatobacteraceae bacterium | reverse complement strand
ATGCGGACCTGCGCGGCGGTGGCGGCCTCGCCGAGCCCGGTGTGGATCCAGCCGAGCTGCCCACCGGCATGCCCCCCTCCGACGGTGACCTCCCGAGTAACCGTGCGGTCACCGATCTGCACCTCCACCCAAGCTCCGATCGCGTCGATGTTCGGTGAGGGTTGCTGCAGGCGTAGCTCGATCCAGTGGCCCATCGATGCCGGTTGTTGTGCGTCGCCCGAGCCCACGTTGCGCCAAACCGTGGCATTGGCTTGGCGGTTGACGACGACGAGATCGAGCATTCCATCGAGGTTGAGGTCGACGAGCGCGGCGCCGCGGGCCCGGTTGTAGCTGACGATGCCGGCGGCCTCCGCCCCTTCCACGAAGGTGCCGTCAGGTCGGCCGAGCATCAGGTCGTTCGGATCGCGGGTCGCGTAGTCAGGCTCCGCCTCGACGTTCCCCTTGGTGACGAACAAGTCGAGGAAGCCGTCGTTGTTGACATCTTCGAACTCCGGGTGCCAGGCAGTCGACGGCAGCACATCGCCGCCCACGAAGGGGCGTTGCGCGGTGACACCACGCTGGAGCGCGATGTCCTGGTACGTCGGTTGCGCGGCGCCGTCGGCGAGCGTCTGCAGCTTGTTGTCGCCCTGGCTCGTGATGAAGACCTCTGGCAGACCGTCGCCGGTCAGGTCTTGGCTGGCGATGCCCATTCCCCAGATCTGCAGCGGCCGCCATCCGTCGGCCTCGGTGTACAGCCGTGGTGCCTCGCCCGGCGCGACGCGCCACAACTGCTCCTCGCCATTGATGTAGTAGTTGCGGTCGTTCGCCATGCGCAGATCGCGTTCGCCCGACCGATTCCAGTCGCTGAACAAGATGGACAACGTGCAGTATCCCGGTGTGAGCGCGATCGGTGAGTCGTAGCCCTTCGCGGTCGGGAGGGGACGCACCAGCCGGCTGTCACCGCAACCGTCACCATCGGGCACGCGGTAGCTACCGAACGCCAGAGTGGGCAGCGCGTTCGAGCCCTCCCACGTCGCGCTGAACCCAACCGTCCAATCGCTGCCGCCGTCGATGCCGAGCGAATCGTTGGCGTTCTCGAAGCTGCAGTCGCCCATCCCGCGCAGCACGACGTTGCCGCCACGGCGCAGCACAGCGAGGTCGACGCGCCCGTCACTGTCGACGTCGAGCGGGTAGGCACCGGTGACGTCCGTCAGGTCGGTGACTGGAGATGCAACGCGGGCGAATTGGAGCGCACCACCGACCGGGCTCTCGTTTCGGTAGAGCGCGGAAGGCTCGCTCCCTCCGGCGAAGAACAGTTCGTCGAGCCCGTCGTCGTTGCAGTCGAACGCGGCGACACCACCTCCCACGAAGAAATCCGAACCCCCGGCGTAGGAGTGGTCGATGCCGGCGGCGACCGTATCGTCGACGAAATGCGGTGCCTTGTCGGCAGTCGTGCCCGTTGCGGAGCCACCGTTGTTACGCACCACAAGCATGACTGCGACCCCTGCGCCGATTACGGCTACTGCAACGGCACCGAGCAGCAATCGTCGGGAACGTGAGCTCCTGCGTTGGTGCTGGCCCTCGTCCGTGGCAGGGGCCGGCATGTCGGACACCGGAGGGATTGAACCACACCCGCGCCGCCGTCGCGTCGCGGTCGCTCCGGCTCAGACCCCGAGTTGGCTCGACGCCAGAGCCGTCCCAGCGACCCGCGCCTGGATCTTGGCGAACGCGGTGTCGCGTGATGTGGAGATGTCATCGCCGAACGGCGAGAAGCCGCAGTCGTCCGTCGTCCCCAGATGGCTCGGCCCGATGAACCGTGCCGCCTCGAGCACCCGATCACGGACCTCGTCGGGCGTCTCGACGCGCGGGTCGATCGGGTCGATCACGCCGACGAAGATCCGACGGTTGCCAGTGGCAAGATCGCCGAGCATCCGCAGAACGCGCTCGCGATCCTTCTCGCTGGCGAGCTGGACGTAGAAGGTGTCCACGTTCATGCGGAAGAGCCCTGGCAACAGCTCCGCATAATCGATGTCGGCGCTGTGGGTCGAGTCCTGGTCGCCGCCGGGACAGGTGTGGACGCCGACCTGCCTTCGCTCATCGTCGGTGAGCTCGGCGAGCACGCGGTTGTTCAGATCGACGAACGAGTCGAGCAGCGTCTTCGATGGATCGAGCTTGAGCGACAGTCGCGCCTCGGTGAAGTCGATCTGGACGATCGCGCCACGCTCGATGCAGCCACGGATCTCCAAGGCCGCCTCGGCGACCAGGTCGTCGAGGAACGCCTCTCGCGGATACCCGGCGATGCCATCCTGCGGATACAGCAGGCTCAGCGCCGACGCCGAGATGACCCCCTGCTTGAGCTGGGCGGTGGTCTGACCGCGAGCCTCATCGAGGTACGACCACGCCTTCGTCGCATATCTGAACGGACCCGCCGTCAGGACCGGGAGTTGGCGCGTGTGACCGTCCTCGAAAGGGATTGTGACGCCTCCCGGGGCAAGATCGGTGAGGCCGGCGATCGGGTAGGTCGCGAAGCTGGGCTTGCGCTGTTCGCCGTCGGTGACGACGGGGGAGCCCGTCTCGTCGAAGCGCCGCAGCGTGTCGCGCACGGCATCGTCGAACAGCGCCTCGAGCTCGCCTTGCGAGATCTGCCCGGAAGCCGCCGCCTGCATCCCGTCCTGCAACGCCTTCGGCCGCGGAATGCTGCCGATCGGTTCGGTGGGGAGCATGAGGTGCCTCCGATTCGTAGAGGGTGACGGGCCCGGCCACCGGATCCTGTCAGACGGTCGTCATCGGTCGCAATCGCGCCTCGACCGTCCGCCGTCGTAGAATGCGACGACCGATGAGGCCGCCGTGGGAGACGATGTGACCAACCGGACGCTCACGCTCGGCGACAACACGTATCCGGTAGTCCTGCCGAACCCCCGCGATCCGCGGCTGCACGTGGCCGCAGTCATCATCACGATCCACGTGCTGGGTCAGGTCCGGCTGCACTTCCAGGTCAGCGTGCCGCAGATCCTCGCCGCGGTCCTGACCTGTGCGATCCTCGAAGTGGCCATCACGTTTCGACGGACGCAGTCCATCGTGTGGCCGGCCAGCGCGATGTTGACCGGCAGCGGTGTCGCGCTCATCCTTCGAGTTCCGGGAACGCCCCTGAACGACCATTGGACCCTGTACAAGTGGTACCTCTTCGCCGGAATCGCCGGCTTTTCACTCCTCACGAAGTACCTCATCCGGTACCGCGGCTCGCACGTGTTCAACCCGTCGAACATCGGCTTGGTCGTCGCCTTCGTGGTGTTCGGCAGCAGGCGACTGGAGCCGCTGGACTTCTGGTGGGCCCCGCTGAAGACCTGGATGATCTTGGCCTATGCGGTCATCCTCGTGGGCGGGCTGGTGATCACCGGGCGACTGCGTCTGCTCGCCGTCGCCGCGACTTTCTGGACCACGCTGGCGATCGGCGTCGGGCTGCTCGCCTGGTCCGGACACTGCATGACGGCGCGGTGGGCGTTCGCACCCGTGTGCGGGTTCGACTTCTGGCGCGTGATCGTGACCTCTCCCGAAGTGCTGATCTTCCTGTTGTTCATGATCACCGACCCGAAGACTGTGCCGGCCGGCCGTGTGGGCCGTGTCGCCTTCGCTGGGCTCGTCGCCGTGGCCAGCACGCTGTTGTTGGCGGCGCAAACCGACGAGTTCGGCACCAAGGTTGCCTTGCTCGGCGGCCTGGTGGTCGTGTGCGCCGGGCGGCCGTTGCTCGACCGGCTGGTTCCCGAACCACGATCCGCAGCGGATTACCTCGGACGGTTCGCGACCCGACTCGCCACAGGCGGCGAGGTCCGCGGCGGGATCCTCCGTCGTGTTGCTCGGGTCGGCCTGATCGGCGCCGCGGTGCTCGGCATCGGGGTCGGCATCGTCGCCGCCGGAGCCCCGGCGCGCGGGGTGATCGTGCCCGAGGCGGCTGACGTCTTGGGTCGCGTGCCCCACGACGTCGACCCGTCGACCTTTCCGACGATCTCCGTCGAGCAGGGCGTGTTGGACTGGAACCACGAGATCGTCGGGTCCGTGGCCCAGGGGCTCGTGCTGACACTGGCCGAGAACCTGGAGATCGAGAACCAAGCCCTCCTCCAGGCGGATCCGACGATCCTCACCGCCGTCGATCATGGCGACCGGCTGGATGAGATGCGGGCCCGTCTCAGCGATTCCGTGGCGACCGGCACGACCGTCATCCAGCGTTACCAGATCGACCACGTGAACGTCACGCTGCTCGTGCCGTTCGGGAAGCAGGACGGCCTGAGCCTGGGCATGCAGTCCCGCGGCACGGTGACCGAGGAGACGTACGACGCTGCCGGCCACCTGCAGGCGCGCACGTCATCCCCATTCGCCAAGACGTTCGCCATCCGCCGCGCGACCGGGGGACGTTGGCTCAACGTTGCCGTGCTGCCGCTCGATTCCGGCGGCTGATCAGGGCAGCTGTAGGGCTGCACCCGGGTGGGTCGCTGACGGCGCGGGTCGAAAGACCCTGGTTCCGCCGAAGGTCCCGATGTAGGGTGCCCGTACCCGCGGTCATAGATGAGCGTGGGCCCGAACTCGAGGGGAGAACGATATGCGAATTGGACGAATTGCGTCCGCCGTCGCCTTAGCGTCGCTGGTCATTGCGGCGTGTGGCAGCGACAAGAAGGCAAGCGAAGCTACAACAGGTGGTACCACTGCAGGACCCGCCCCCACCGTGGCCGGGGGTGCAACCACACCGCCAGCGAGCGGCGGCTGTGTCGTCGGGGTGTCGTGGAACAACTACCAGGAAGAGCGCTGGGCGAAGTGGGATGAGCCGGCGCTGAAGGCGGCCATCGAGGCCGGTGGCGGCACCTACATCTCCAACGACGCCAAGTCGTCTGCTGAGACGCAGGCCAGCAACCTGGAG
>DATAJN010000452.1:0-2980 GCA_036262105.1 Ilumatobacteraceae bacterium | reverse complement strand
CCGACCAGTGCCGGAACGGCACCCTTGAGGGCATCGAGCCCGAAGACGAAGGCGCCCCACCTGCTTCCGAGGACCCGGGCGACGTTCGAGGCGCCGGGGTTGCCCGATCCCTGGGTGAGGATGTCGACACCGCGCGACCGAGCGACCATCACCGCGCTGGGAAACGTGCCGAGCAAGTAGGTGAGCGGAGCAAGCGCGAGTGCAGCGGTGATCCGCCAACCTTACGGCAGCGTGAACTTTGTCGCTGGGAGCGAGTTCAGTGCGTCGAGAGCGACAAGGTTCGGCGGCGTGAGTGGTCGAGCGAGGGGCGAGGCACCAGTTCGACGGGCACCGCGCTCAGCATGGCGTCGGCATCGCCGCCGACACATTCCGGATCGGGGCCGTCGAGCGGAAGGCCGGTGAAGAACTTGGCCGCCATGCATCCGCCTTGGCAGACGTCGTAGCTGCCGCAGCTCGCACACGCGCCAGCGGACTGCGGCTCACGCAGCTCGCGGAAGAGATCGCTGTGCTTCCACACCTCGGCAAAGCCGCCCGTGTCGCGTACCGTGCCGGCCTTGAACTGGTCGTGGATCACGAATGGGCAGGCGTACACGTCGCCGATCGGGTCGATCAGGCACACGACGCGTCCGGCACCGCACATGTTCAGGCCCGGCAGTGGTTCGCCCAACGCGTTGAGGTGGAAGAAGGAGTCGCCGGTGAGCACGGTTTCACCATTGGCGAGCAGCCAGTCGTAGATCTGCCGCTGCTGGGCATTGGTCGGATGCAGGTCGTACCACGTGTCGGCGCCTCGCCCGCTGGGGCGCAAGCGGGTGATGCGCAACTGCGCGCCGTACGAATCGGCCAGCGCCTTGAAGGCGTCGAGTTGGTCCACGTTGTGGCGGGTGACCACGACGCTGATCTTGAAGGAGCCGAACTCGGCCGCGGCCAGGTTGTCCATCGCCCGACGCGCCATCGCATACGAGCCCGCGCCGCGCACGGCGTCGTTGGTGGCAGCGTCGACGCCATCGATGCTGATCTGGATGTCCAAGTAGTCCATCGACGCCAGCCGCTTGGCTTTCTCGGCATCGATGTACGTGCCGTTGGTCGAGAACTTCACTCCGATGCCGTTGCGGCCGTCGCCGGGGTCGATCGCGTATTCGACGAGTTCGAAGAAATCGCTGCGCACCATCGGCTCGCCACCGCCGATGTTGATGTAGAACACCTGCAGATCGCGGAGATCGTCGAGCACGTGCTTGGCCTCGGCGGTGGTGAGCTCGCGCGGGTCGCGCCGACCGCTCGACGACAGGCAGTGCACGCATTGCAGGTTGCACGCGTAGGTCAGTTCCCACGTCAGGCAGATCGGGGCGTCGAGCCCGAACTTCAACTGCTCAACCAGCGACTGGGCGCTCACGCACGATCTCCGATTCACTGAGGGTCGCAAAGGCCTTGGTGAACGACGGCCAGCGCGACTCGGGAATTCCACAGGCGTGCAGCGCGGCCGAGAGTGACGGCTGGGCAGCGAGCTGGCGGGCGACGTCGACGACGTCGTGGTTCTTCAGGAACACCAGCCGGCGAGTGCCGTAGTGGTAGGCGAGCGCGCCGAACGGCTCGGGTCGCAGCGACACCTGCGGGTCGAGCTCCAACGGTTTGTCGAGGAGCGACAAGTTCAGTACACGCCGCACATGCCGTCGATCGAGATCTCCTCGATCAGCAGCTCTTCTTCGATGTCTGCGTCTGAAGAGGTCTCGACGATGTCTTCGTTCTCCATGGATCGGAGCGTAGTGGCTGAGGTAGCGTTGCCGACCCCGTGGATAGCGACCTGTTCCCCGAGCTAGCGGTCGAGCGCGACCATCTGGCCTTCGCCCGGCGGTGCCGTGACGCGATGATCGAGCGGTTCGGCGCCGTTGATCCGAAGGCCTCGGCGGACGAGATCACGGCGGAATATGTCGAAGTGACTGTCGCCGAGGCTCTGGAAGACCTGCACAGCCCGGGCGCGGGCGACTTCTTCGGCCGCATCACCGACGAGCACCACGACCGCTGGTACATCGGTCGACGTCACATCGAGGATCAAGGGCACGACCCGGTGGTGGTCGATTGGCGGGCACCGATCGCTGCGCCGTTCTATCGGGCGACGGGCGTCGATCCGTTGGGCCTCAGCCAGCGGCGCCGGTTCACGATGGTGGAGGGCGATCTCTCTGCCTACCTCGACGAGCAACTGGATGATCCCGACTCGATGACGGCCACTGGCGTTCCGGATCCTGTGCTGGCGGAGATCGGAGCCGCGCGCACAGGTGCGATGCGTGAGATCGTCGCCACGATCCAGGCTGAGCAAGACGTCGTCATTCGGGCGCCGCTGGAACAATGTCTGGTCGTTCAAGGCGGACCGGGCACCGGGAAGACAGCCGTCGGTTTGCACCGCGCAGCCTTCTTGTTGTTCGAGCACCGCCGTCGCTTGTCGCGAAGTGGGGTGCTGGTCGTCGGTCCGAACTCTGTGTTCCTCGACTACATCGCCAACGTGTTGCCGTCGCTGGGTGAGCGGCTCGTTCAGCAGCGAACGGCGCTCGACATCTGCGTGCCGAAGGTCGAGATCACGGGCATCGACGACGATACGGCCCGGCGATGGAAGGGTGCCCCGGAGATGCTCGATCGGCTGGCTGTTGCGAGCGTCGGCCACGTCGTACGTCCCTCCGAGGATCTGCGGTTGCCGGTGGGGGCGCGAACTCTGGTGATCCCGGCCGAGGAGTTCTCCGGCTGGGTCGAAGAGGCACTCGACGGGGTCACCCCGGTCAATCGACGGCGCGAGGGTTTGAAGGGATTGGTGCAGCGCGAACTGCTTCGACGCACTGAGCGCGACGACGTGTGGGAACGCTCGCCTGAACTGCGCGCCGCGGTCGGTGCGGCGCAGCAGTTCGCGCTGCACCAGGCCCTTCAGTCCGTCTCGCCGCCGGTTGACCGGAGTGACGCCGTCGAGCGCCTCATCGACCCACAACGCGAACTCGGC
>DATAJN010000451.1:0-6193 GCA_036262105.1 Ilumatobacteraceae bacterium | reverse complement strand
GAGCGCGGCGGCCTTCGACAACAACACCGAAGATTCCTACTCGGTCACCGACGCTGCCACCCTGGGCGAGCTACGTGCCGCCTCGTCCGCTCGACGCGAAGCGGAAGGCCGAATCGAGGCCGCCGCGCTCACCGCCCATCGTGCCGGCCTGTCCTGGGGGGTCATCGGTGCCCAACTCGGCATGACCCGCCAAGGCGCTCGCCAACGCTTCGAACGGCTTCTCGACCGCTGACGAGAGCCCACCGATCAGCGCAGAACTGCCTGATGGTCTCGGGCAGCCGGTCTGGCAGGGCGAGCAACAAGTGCGGCACCCTGGAAACTGTGCCTTGAGACGGGCATGCTGAGGTGATGAGGAGCACCTCGGTGACATCCGCACGGCGACCGTGGTCGACAAGTCTTGTGTTCCTGACCATGTGGAGCGTTGCGGTTGCCGGCGCGTTGGCGGTCACGCTGCATTCGCTCAACACGGACGACTTCGACGGCCTCAACAACCTCCTGCAGATACCGCTCGCGTTGCCCTGGTTCCTGCTGCCGCTGCCCGCACTCACCGGGTGGTCCCACGAAGTCGACGCCTGGGCCGTCGCCGCGATGGGCTGGGCGAACGGCCTTCTCATCGCTGCCTGGCTCCGACGCAGAGCGAGACACGCGTAACTGTCGATCCGCGCCGTGTAGGTGATGGTCCGTCAGGCGGGGAGGATTCGACGAAGGGTGGTGCGTTCGCAGATGCGGGCACCGGACGCGACCAAAACGTCTTCAGCGGAGAACGCTGCGCCCACCGGCGTTTCGGCACGGCCGCAGACCGCTCCGCTCTCGAGCCCGACAACATGCCATCGCCACGGGCTGCCGGACGCCAACTCATCGCCGGGTTCGCACGTGCCGGAATGCGTGGTCGCCCACCTGTGGTCGACAAGCCCAAGCACGATCACATTGCCCATTCTGAAATCGGCGCGCCAGCAGTTCGCACCCATCCACATCGGGCCGAGCTCGTATGGATGGGGAACTCTGGGATCCGATTCGTGACCGCCAGGCGGTTGCAGCTTCCCGACGCCACCGTCGCGTTGCCAACCGAGCCCGAGCAGAGCGTCGTTATCGAGTCGGAACTTCGGGACGGTCGGAGACAGCCACTCACCCTCAGGGAGCACGGTGAACGCGTGTCGCGGTACGCCCGAGCTAACGAACAACTCGACGTCGACGAGCGCGAGGTCCACGTACTCCCCGTCGGTGGTCACCGGCAGAGTCTCGCGCCCGACCGAGGGCTGGTCGACCCGCCTAGAACTGCCTGATCCGCGCTCGGTGGCGGCGAACTGGGCAGCCGCTTTTCGCTACGTCGCCTTCCGGGGCTGCGGGGTTCGACCGAGGCTGTTCGTTAGCGGCTACTGATCGCGCCAGAACTGCCTCGATCTGCGTCCTAGGCACGGCATCGCTATCGGCATTCGGCGACGGTTCGCCGCGTTTCGACATCGACATACCAGGCGACACAGTTTTCGGTACAGTTCCGACGATGACCTGGCCTCCGCCGAACGTGGCCGCTCACACCGAATCGACTACGAGGATTCCTCGTTATCCGAGAGGTTTGACGGGTCTGGTGCGGCGTATTTGGCCGTGGCTGCTGGTGCTCGCAGTCCTGAATGGCGTTGGCTTCTTCACGGCCGAGGACATCACGACAACGCACCCTGGTATCTACGGCGTCGGCGCCTTTGTAGCAGGCGCGATTCTGGTTGCGATCGGATCGTGGGCGACAGCGCGAAACAACGCGACGTCACTCCTCGCCTGGGCTGCTGCTACGTCGGTGGTCACCACCGTAGTGCTCTTCAGTGCTTCGGCGCCCTCGACAAGCAGGTCCTGCGCCCCGTCAGGGTCCGATTGCGATACCTCGTTCGGCCTTGGATTGCCGTTCGTCTTTCTCTTCTTCTTCGCTGTCTACCTCAGCGTCGGGGCCGCTACTCGGGCTCTCACCGCGCAAGTTCGACGCCATCGAGACAGCGCATAACTGCCGATCTCGCGCACTCCCCAGACTCCCCAGGGAGTGTGCGAATGTGAATCAGGGAGCGCCGAACTGCCCTTGATCGGGGCGCTGGTGTGCACCCTTTCAGCCCTTGTCCTCATGCGCCTCCGGCGCACCATCCGCTCATGGAGTGACCCGGCCGCAACCCCATCTCGTCACGGCTCTCGGACAGTTGCAGACCCTGCGATCATCACACCGTCAGCCAAAGGGAGGTCTGACGGTACGCCTTGCACCCCAGTTGCGCGATCGGCCAACGGATCACCGAGTCGCTGAGCGCGACCACCGAAGATGATGGCGACGATTATGAACCAACCCCAACCGACCACGAGGCCGGCGATCACGTCGGTCAACCAGTGCACGCCCAGCAGGGCACGGCTGGCCGCGACCGAGACGGCGATCAGCGACGCCGCGGCGGCGAGCGCGGAGTGGACAGGCCTGGAGCGGTCGCGCCCGAGAACGAGTGCGATCGCCGACCAACTGGCCGCTGCTGCACAGGTGTGGCCCGAGGGGAACGAATAACCGTTGGCAGCCACGATCGACTGGAGCTCGGGGTGCCCGGAACGTACTGCCGCAATGACGGACGCGAAGGTCTCCTGTGTCACATCTTCCGCGAGCGCTCGATTCCCGAGAACCGCCCGGCACAAGTAGCGATACACCTCTCCGAACGCACTGTCGTAGAACTGGGCGAGGGCATCGGGAGTTAGCCGCACCCGATCACCTGGAGCTGTGTACGCACCCACGCCTCTACGTCGTAACACGGACGGCCGATCCGTCGCGCCGTCAAGACATTTCTGGGCTCGGCCGTGTCGAGTCGAACAGTCGGCGATACTGGGGCCGTGAAGTCTCGTATTGCCATCGGTACCGCGCTTGTCGCGCTGCTGTGGATCATCGTGCCTCGAAGTGCTGCACCGATGGCCGAGGCGGGTACAGCAGCTGCGGTCCCGATCCGAATCGATGGATCGGCATCGGCCAACGCCCCCGCTCGTCGGGTGACCACGCCGCCGGGTCATCCAGGAGGAGTGCCGCTGCCAGCCGAGGCGTTACCCGTCGACACGTCCCATCCCGACGTGGTGATCGGCAACGGAACAGCGGCCGGCTGCACGTCGCAGGCGGTCGTCGACGCCGTCGCACGCGGCGGGATCATCACCTTCAACTGCGGCCCGAACCCGGTCACGATCGTGATGAACGACACAGCCAAGGTGGTCAACACGTCTCCTGTCGTCGTGCTCGACGGGGGAGGCAAGGTGACGCTGAGCGGTGCGGGCCGGCGGCGCATCCTATACATGAACACGTGCGATCAAGCGCAGATCTGGACCACGTCGCATTGCCAGAACCAGTCCAATCCGGAGCTCACGATCCAGGGTCTCACCTTCACACAGGGCAACAGCACCGGCGACTTCCGCGAGGGTGGAGGTGGGGGTGCTGTATTCGTCCGCGGTGGCAGGTTCAAGGTGATCGGCAGCGTCTTCACTTCCAACCAGTGCGACTCGACGGGCCCCGATCTGGGCGGTGCCGCACTGCGCGTGCTCAGCCAGTATCAAGGGCTGCCGGTGGTCGTCGCCACGAGCACATTCGGTGGAAGTCCGGCACTGGGCAACAGCTGCTCGAATGGTGCGGCCATCTCGAGCATCGGCGTTTCGTGGCAGATCTACAACAGCCTGTTCACCGACAACCACGCGATCGGCAACGGTGCCAACCCATCTCGCCAGGGCACGCCAGGTGGCGGGAGCGGAGGAGCGATCTACCTGGACGGCAACCTGTTCACGCTGGATGTCGCCGGCAGCATCCTGCGCGACAACACAGCCAACGAGGGCGGCGGTGCGATCTTCTTCGTCTCCAACGATCGCACCGGCGAGTTGCGCATCGTGAGCTCGGTGCTCGAACGCAACCCCAGCCACGGCTTCGAGACGCCTGGCTTCCCGGGGATCTACTTCCTCGGCCACGGAACCCCGCAAGTCACCGACTCGACGATCTCCTGAGGTCAAGCGCCGGGCGGCTCGCCTTCTGCAACGTCGAGCTTGGCGATCAACGTCTTCGGGGCCACGGCTCGGTAGGCGTCTGTGCAGACGGCGGCGATCTCGCCCCAGTCGACGTGTCGATCGAGTCGTACGCCGAGCCAACCGCGCCCGCCTACGTAGGGTGGGCGGAAGAAGCGTTCTGGCTCGGTCTCGACCAACTCGGCTTGAGCACCCGCCGGAGCGGCACACCAGAGATGCGGAAAGTGATGGTCGTGATGCCCCTCGGACCAGAGCATCACGAACTGCTTTCGCACGAAATAGGCGGGCGCGCCATGACTGAGCTTTTCGGTGACATCGGGCAACGACATGCAGATCGCCCTGACACGGTCTTCGATCGACTTGACCACCCGCGTACGGTACCGCCCCAGCAACGTGCCGTTCCGTTCAAGTGAGCAGGTGAGAATACCGATAACAGACGCGTGTCCGGCAGCATGGCAACGTCGGCGACGGGTGGCTCGGCGTCGTCACAGGCCGATTCGGTCGACGCGCGCGCCTGGAACCCTCGCCCTGTTGCCAGCTTCTCGATCCGCGCTCTCGTACTACTGATTCCCTTGGCCGCCGGTGTGATCGCGGTGAAGACCGCAGTCACACTGGTTCCACGCCCGGACGGTCGCCTCTTGTTCTGCGCGTGGATGGTTGCGCTGATCGCGATCTCGTTCGCGGCCTCGCTCGGCACACAACGCGCCACGCGTCGGGTGGCTCCGCTGGTGATGCTGTTGAAGATGTCGTTGGTCTTCCCGGACGAGGCGCCGTCGCGCTTTGGTGCGGCGATGCGTAGTGGATCGTTGCGCTCGCTTGCTCGACGATTCGAGCGTTCGGGCCCGGCCCATCCCGAGCAGGCGGCCGCCGAGGCGCTCGTCGGTCTGATCACCCAACTGGGTCGCCACGATCGGCTCACCCGCGGCCATGCCGAACGAGTGCGCGCCTACTCCGTGATGCTCGGTGAGCAGATCGGCCTATCTCCCGACGATCTGCAGAAGCTCAACTGGGCGGCGCTGGTTCACGACATCGGCAAGCTCCAGGTACCGGAAGAGTTGCTGAACAAACCCGATCGGCCCACCGCCGGCGAGTGGATGGTGCTGCGTACTCATCCCGCAGCCGGCGCGGGTTACATCGAACCGCTTCGAGAGTGGCTCGGTGAGTGGGTCGACGCAGCCACCCAGCACCACGAACGATTCGACGGCACCGGGTATCCGCTGCGCTTGGCCGGCAAGGACATCTCGCTCGCCGGACGGATCGTTGCCATTGCCGACGCGTATGACGTGATGACTGCCGCGCGCTCCTACAAGAAGCCGTTACCGGCTGCCCAAGCGCGGGCGGAGTTGACCCGCAGCAGCGGTACGCAATTCGACCCGCAACTCGTGCGCAGCTTCCTGGAGATCTCACTCGGCAAGATGCGCCGCATCATCGGGCCGCTCGGTTGGTTGTCGCAGTTCCCTGACCTGATCCGCACGCCGATCACCGCCGTCGCAATGTCGACGACAGGCTTGATCACCGCTGGTGCGATCGGTCTGGCCACCGCCGTCGGTGCTATCTCGCCGCCCATCCAGCCCGAGCAGCAGCCGCACGACGCGGCGCCGCACGTGGAGCAGTTCAACGGTCCGGTCACCAGCACGACGTTGTTGCTGGCGACCGTGGTCGATCCGGCGCAGACGGCGCCGCCGGTCTCGTCGACCGAGCCCGTCCCGACAACCCTGGGGCAAGTCGTGTCCGCCGGCGCGGCACCCACCACCCTGCCTGTGTCGACGCCGACGGTGACCACCCCGCCAGCTCCGACCCCCGTGGAGACAACGGCTGCGCCCGAGCCGCAGAACCCGGTTGACACGACACCAATCGCTCCCGCGTCGACGACGCTTGCACCGCCCACTACGACGTCACCGACGACGGTGCCTGCTACCACGGTCGCCCCAACGACCACCCCGGTTCCGACGACAGCAGTTCCCGGTGTGATGAAGGCAGTCAACGACGGCGCGGTCGTGCCCCACAACAGGTCCGTCACCATTCATGTGCTGCAGAATGACGACTTCGGCGGGTCGGCGCCCAACGTGTCAACGCTTGCCGTGGTTGCTCCGCCTGCTCATGGATCCGCCACGGTTTCAGGACAGAACATCATCTACCGACCTGGCGACGGTTACCGCGGGCCTGACTCGTTCAAGTACTCGATTTGTTC
>DATAJN010000450.1:0-4159 GCA_036262105.1 Ilumatobacteraceae bacterium | reverse complement strand
GGGGCATACGTGGGCACGTCGCCGACGTGTAGGACGGGAAACCGATCAGTGAGGTACTGCCCGGGCGGCAGCCGTTCGGGGTCGTAACCCTTCTCGATCAGTTCCTTGCGGTTGCGGTCGAAGAAGCCCATGCACTCCAGTGTTGCCCACGAGCGGTTGCGTTACACCTCGCCCGATGTGACCTCGCCTACGCTGACTGCCAATGAGCAGCATGCCCCCGCCGCCACCTCCCATGTCACCGCCCCCCGGCTATGTCGCCTACGGCGGTCCCGGCGCGTACGCTGGCGCATTCCAGGGCATCCGCAGCATCTCCAAGGCAATGGTCGTGTTGTTGTGGATCTACCTGCCGTTGCAACTACTTTCGATCTTCGATCAGGTCCGGCTGGCGAGGCAGGCAAGAAAGTTCCTCGACGGAACGATCACCGAGCAGTCATTCCGAGACTCCGTACAGGTGAATCCGAGCTCCATCATCGGGTTGATGGTCGTTCCGATCGCCGTGCTGACGATGATCTGGATGTTTCGAATGGCAGCAAACCTGCGCAAGCTCGGCCGCCCGGGCCAGACGTGGGGGCCCGGCTGGGGCATCGCTTCCTGGTTCGTCCCGCCGTGCATCATCTACGCCGTGCCGTGGCTGATGTTCAAGGAGCTGTGGAGAGGTTCCGACCCCGACAGGGCACCAGGCGACCCCGACTGGAAGCACGGCGACGTGCCACCGGTGATCACCCTGTGGTGGGTTCTCTACGGTCTCGTGCCGCTTCTCGGCATCTTCTCGGCAGCGGGGATTGCCGGCCAACTTCGAACGGGCATGACGATGCGAACGCTCGCCGAGCGATTCCGCGACTACGCGACCGCGAACATCCTCTTCGCGGTCGTGGGCATGGCCGCGACCTACGTGTACATCCGGCTGGTCGGTCAACTCTCCGGGCGACACATGCTGGCAACCCGCGAGGCGTGATGCTCTACCTCGTGCGCCACGGGAAGGCGGGAAGCCGGAGCGACTTCCACGGCGACGACCGGATGCGGCCGCTGAGCCCTGCGGGGTATCGCCAAGCGCGAGCATTGGCCGACAGCCTCACCGCGGCTGGTGTGAAGACGTTGATCAGCAGTCCTTTTCTGCGTTGCATCGAGACGCTTCAACCGACGGCTCGGGCGATCGGCGCCGCCGTCGCCGTCGACAACCGCTTGGCAGAGGGACGCAGCGGCGTCGACGTGTTGGAGCTGCTCACTGCGGTTGACGATGCCGCGGCCGTGTGCAGTCATGGCGACGTCATTCCGGAAACGATCGCGGCTCTGCAACGGCGCGGTTGCGAGCTCACCTCCGCACCGGATTGGCGCAAGGGCAGCGTCTGGGTGCTCGATCGCGATGGCAACGGAGAGATCGTCACGGCGCACGCATGGCCGCCGCCCGACGTCAGCTCGAGCTAGTGCCGGCAGCGACGAGAATGGCGAGCACGAAGATCGCGACGCCGACGTAGCCAAGAACGATTCCGGCAATTGCCATGCCCTTGCCGCGGAGGTTCGGATCGCGCCGCATCTGGCTGATCGCCACGTGCCCGAAGATGATCGCGAGGATCGACCCGAGCCAGTAGACCCACACGATCCCGAGCACCATCGACGCAATCGCAAGACCACTCGTGCGCCCGTGCTGCGGGTAGTAGTAACCGGGCGGCGGCCGCAGAGGCGCTTGGCTCGGCTGCCAGCCGCGCGGAGGCTGGGGATACGAACCACCAGGTGGCGGAGGTGGCATGTTCATGCAGGTCACGGTACTCCTGCCCGTATCCTGCTACCAGGGACTTCAGTCCGTAGTGCATTCCCATCTGCCGCCACTGCGCACGCAGTTCGCGTGGGTCGCGAAGTAGATCCAGAACGCGGCGCACGCGGCAACGAGAACGAGGCCGATGATCAGGCCGGCGATGGCCATGCCGCGACCGCCACGGGCGCCGTTCTTCGTCTGCTTCAGTCCGACGAAACCGAAGATGGCTCCCAAGAGACCCATGATCTGGAACAGATAGAAGCAGGGGATCACCCCGACCAAGCTGCAGACCAGTGACGCTACGGCAATGCCCGAGTTGCCCTGCTTCACAGGGGTCGCCGGGCCGCCCGGGTACGACGGGTATCCGGGTGGCTGAGGAGGCACCGAACCGCCGGACTGCCAGTCAGGTGGCGGCTGCGGAGACGAATCGCCCGGAGGCGGAGGCGGCGGCATGCTCATGCGACGTCACCGTACTAGCGAACGCCTACCGCGAACGCGGACCATTCAACCCGTGGTCGTCGGAGCACCGAGCTCGTCGATGAAACCCCGGATCATGTCGACCATCTGCGAGGGTGGGTTGTTGTCGAGACAGGCCTGCGCTTCGCGGCGCGCCGTGTCGAGGTCTGGTAGCTGCAGGAACCGTGCGGAAGTGATCGCCAGGAAGCAGTGCGGATCGGCGTATGTCGGGTCGAGTTTGATCGCGCCGCGCAGCAGTTCGGCACCCGATGCGGCCAACGACGTGTTGCTCTGGGCGATCAGCCAACCCATGTACGTCAACGCCTCGACGTTGTCGGGTTGCAGGTCGCGCACCTCCTGGTATCGAAGGATCGCCTGCTGCGGATCGACACCGAGCAGCTCTCGGGCCTCGGCCAACTTCACGGCGATCTCATCACCTGGCAAGCCCCCGGTGATCGACTGCCCGGGCAGGCGTTGACCCGAGCTACGGGCGACCAGCCAACCGGCGAGCGAGGCAACGAGCAGGGTGCCCACGATCCACGCGGCGAGAACGATCGGCCGCCGGGCTGGGCGCGGCAGGACCTCTGCCTTGCCAGCGTCGATCGACCGCAAGACCGATGCTGCGCGTGCCGTGTACCCATCGCGCAACGTCGTGTAGTCATGGTCGTCGACGTCGCCGTACTGGTGCTCACGATCGAGGTCGGTGATCGACCGCAGCAGGAACCGGCGTTGCTCCTCCAGTTCGGCGAGCTGATCAGGATTCACGTCTCCTCCGCCAAGGCGTCGGCAACCAGCCGGCGGTCGGCATCATCGGGAATGGTGTCGGCCGCCGACTTCCATCGGCGGAAGGCGACGCCGAGGCCGACCACCGCGCACACGAACGCCGCTGCTGGCAGCGCCCACACCAGTGCATCGATGCCGGTCGCCCGCGGCACCAGCAACACCTTGCTGCCGAATCGTTGAGCGATGAAGTTGATGATCTGGTCGTCGCTGACGGTGCCGGTATCGACCTGGCGGGCGATCTCGACGCGGATCGCCTCGGAGTCGGCGTTTCGTGACTCGAACACGGTCTCGCCGTCGCAGATCGGGCACGCCAGCCGCTTGCTGATGTCTTCGACACGCTCCTTGGGCGAGCGAGGGCCGGAATCGCGTGTCGTGCCGACGGCGAGCAAGCCGGCGACCACCAACACCAACAGCACCCAGCTCGGCCAACGCTTGAGGGACTGCCTCATCCGTAGGCCTGGCGTAGGAGCTGCAGTTCATTGGCCAGGAAGTCCGCGGTGATCACCGTGGGAATGCGTCTGGCGACGATCCCCGACGGGTCGACGATCCAGGTTTCCGGAACCTGGGCGACCCCGAATGCAGTGGCGATCGAGCCATCGTCGTCCTTGACGATCGGCCACGAACCACCCTGGTCGGCGAACCACTTCGACACGGCCGCGTCGGAGTCGTCGAAGACGATGGTGTACAACTCGGCCCCGTCGGCGATGTCGGCTTGCTGCGCGGCGAACCCCACGAGCTCCGGGTGCTCGGCCTTGCACGGCAAGCATGTCGATTGGAAGAAGTTGAGAACCACCCAACTTCCCTTGCGCCTGCTGAGGTCGAAGGGTTTGCCATCGAGTGTCTCGCTGACGGCTTTGGGCGCCGGTTTGCCGAGCAGGAACGACGAGGTGACGTCGGGTTTCTCGGCTTTGCTGTTGGCCAGCACGATGAAGAAGGCCGCCAACAGGGCGGCGACGGCAAGCGAAACGAAGGGCGCCACCCGCCGGCGACGGCGGGCGACCACGACCGGCTCAGACACCGACGCGCTCCAAGTCGATCGGCGCCGACACCGGGTCGGTGGGCACTCGCCGTCGTCGACCGGGGAAGCCGGCGAGCACGGTTCCCGCGGCCATCAGCGCCCCGCCGATCCACAACCACACGATCAGCGGTTTGATGTAGATCTTGACA
>DATAJN010000449.1:0-2012 GCA_036262105.1 Ilumatobacteraceae bacterium | reverse complement strand
ACCTGGGTACCTCCCCAGCCGGTTACGTTGACGATCAAGTCAGTGCAGATGCAACTACCAGTACTACCGTCGGGTGGCGCAGGGGTGCCGGAGTTTGCGGAGATCGATGAGCCGGACCGGCCTCCCGTCGACGACCTGACGTGGAGCGTGAGCCACGACGTCCTTGCTCGTGTGACAACGGCGCAGACCAAGTACGGCGGAACGTACGACGCGCGCCACGGTGGGCGGGTGACCGACTCATACGAGGGCCTAGTCAGTGTGCCGGTCACCGATCCGTCGTTGGCCACTGCCGGCGGGACGGTCCGGTTCGAGATCGACTGGCCGGAAGCCTCCATCGCCGTCGAATCACGGTTGCAGGTCCACAGCACGTCCGATGAGTATTGCGTCGACATCGAGCTCGACGCCTACGAATCCGGCACCCGGGTGGCCGAACGCCACTGGTCTCGCCGTATCCCCCGCCACCTCGCCTAGCTGTGATGAACGGGCCAGCCCTGCTTGGGCGCGGATCCAGCATCCGCACCTCCACTGTCGCGCCCACACAGCCGACTTGGGCGCCACCGCAGAAGTCACCGTTCAGGTTTCGCGCCCATCCAGGGCGTTGATGGCGTGGCAGGCGACTCCGTTGGTGAGCACCGGATCGAGTGTCGCACAGGCGTCGAGGATTCCGAGCCGCTCCGCCTCGCCACTCTGGTACAGCGGGCAGCGCGGATGGAATCGACAGCCCTGCGGGATGCTCGTCGGGTCGGGAGCCTCACCCGTGAGGATCTGCTGTTCGACTCTGTCGTGTTCGGGCACCACGGAAAGCAGCGCTCTCGTATAGGGGTGCTGGGGTGAGGCGAGGATGTGCTCGGTCGTGCCGACCTCGACGATCCGCCCGAGGTACATCACAGCGACGCGGTCGGCGATGTTCCAGGCCAGTCCGAGATCGTGGGTGACGACCAAGATCGTCATGCCGCGTTCACGTGAGAGACCGAGCAGCAATTGCAGGATCTCGCCGCGCACCGACGCGTCGAGCGACGACACGGGCTCGTCGGCCACCAGCAAGCTGGGCTGCAACACCATGGCACCGGCGATCACCACACGTTGGCGCTGCCCACCGGACAGCTCGTGCGGGAATCGCAGGAAGAACTGCTCGGGAGGCCGCAAGCCACTCTCCGACAATGCCGCCGCCACGCGAGCCACTTCATCGACCCGCTCGCGATGGATGCGCAGGCCCTCAGCAACGATCTCGTAGATCGACTGCCGAGGATTGATGCTGCCGGTGGGATCTTGGAACACGAGCTGGGCCTTACGACGGTAGGCGCGGAGCCCGGCTTTCGATGTCGGCAGCAGCGAGCCGTCGAAGCTGATGGAACCATCGCTCAACGGCTGCAGGCCGAGCACCGCACGGGCGAGCGTCGTCTTGCCGCAGCCGCTCTCGCCGACCAGGGCGACAACCTCGCCCCGCTCAACGGTGAGGTCGACTCCATCGACCGCCTTCGCCGGCAGTCCTCCATAGTGCCGCGAGGGATAGGTGACCTTCACCCCCTTGACCTCCAGGAGGGGCGAGCTCACAGCTTGAGACACGCCGCCTCCCATCCCGGTGAGATCTCGTGGAGCTCAACCGTGGTCACTGCGCACTCCTCGGTGGCGAGTGGGCAACGAGGATGGAACGGGCAGCCACTTGGCACAGCCACAGGATCCGGTGGGTCGCCTGAAAGACCCGACGGCGCCAATCGCGACGATGGGTCGCCGATGGTCGGGAATGCTGCCGCCAACGCCTTTGAGTACGGATGCTTGGCTCCCCGTAGCATCTCTTTCGCCGGCCCGGTCTCGATGAGGCGCCCGGCATACATCACGGCGAGCCGGTCGGCGACCGTCGACAGCACCGAGAGATCGTGGGTGATGAAGATCATCGCCAACCCCCGATCGCGTTGCAGGTCGGCCAACAGTTGAAGCACCTGGGCCTGCACCATCACATCGAGGGCCGTGGTGGGCTCGTCGGCGATCAGCAGTTCCGGATCGCAGGCAAG
>DATAJN010000448.1:0-4203 GCA_036262105.1 Ilumatobacteraceae bacterium | reverse complement strand
GAAGGTGCATCTGTCGTCGTCAACGATCTCGGCGGGGCCAACGACGGCACCGGCACAGACCTCTCCCCGGCTCAACACGTCGTCGAAGAGATTCGAGCGATCGGAGGCCAGGCCGTCGTGAACGGCGACGATGTCGCCGACTGGCAGGGTGCCCAACGGCTGATCAACACGGCGATCGAAACGTTCGGGGAGCTCGACATACTCGTCAACAACGCCGGAATCCTGCGCGACCGGGTCTTGGTCAACATGACCGAAGCGGAGTGGGACGACGTCATCCGAGTTCACCTGAAGGGTCATTTCGCGCCCTCGCGCTGGGCCGCCGCGTACTGGCGCGAACAGCACAAGGCTGGGCACGGCCGACCACGCAACCTCGTGCACACGACGAGCACCTCCGGCTTGTTCGCCAACCCTGGTCAGAGCAACTACGGCGCAGCCAAGACCGGCATCGCGACGTTCAGCCAGATCATTGCCAAAGAGCTCATCCGCTATGACGTCAAGAGCAACACAGTCGCCCCGGGCGCGCGAACTCGCCTAACGCTTGCGACGCCTGGCCTCGAGGACATCATGAAACCCGCAGAGGGCAGCTTTGATCAGTGGGACCCGGCAAACGTGTCACCACTCGTTGCCTACTTGGCGAGCACGAGGTGCAAGTTCACCGGAGAGACGTTCTTCGTGCAGGGTGGCAACGTCACCTTGATCGAGAGCTGGTCTCGCGGCGGGTCGGTCGATCGCGACTCGACATGGACCGTCGGCGAACTGGCCGAGGCGTTGGCGCCACTGGCCGAGCGATGAACGTTGGCAAGGCGCCCTAGCGGCCCGACTACAGCGTGATCTGCTTGATCTCTTCGGCGATGGTTCTGGCGACGTCGTCTTGAGGCATCGACGTTTGCATTGCCATCATCTTCATCATGTCGCCCTGCACCTTGATCTTGCCGGCGAGGAAGGCCTGCATGCCTGCCGCCTGATCCTGGTCGACGAAGATCGTCTTGGCCGTGTCGTAGTCGGTCGTCAATGTGAGATCGGGCGTTTCCAGCTCGCCTGCCTCCATGTCGAGATGCCCCGACGAGGTATCGAGGTAGAGCCGGATGTCGCCATCGCCGAGTGGCGAGTCGGTGATGATCTGGTTCATGCGAATGCTGATGGTGATTGCTGCCGATCGATCCGCGTACTTGTCGCGGATCGCCTTCGCGGCGTCCATCCACTCGGCGGACAAGAACGGGAACGGCATCGAACCTCCATTGGATCGGACTCGCAGAGTCGTCGGCTCAACATAGCTGTGATCTCGGTGGAGGTGAACAGATCGTCCAATTCTTTTCGGAACCGGGGTTCTCGGCGGTAACGATGGGTGTGATGGCCCGAATCCTTGTCACCGAAGAAATCGCTGAGGGAGGCCTCGACCGCCTCCGTGCGGCCGGGCACGAGGTCGACGTACAGCTCGATCTCGACGGCTTGCTCGTCAACATCCGTGGTGCCCAGGGCTTGATCATCCGCTCTGCCACGCAGGTCACCGCCGAGGTTCTCGAACATGCCGACCAACTGCTTGTCGTCGGCCGGGCCGGTATCGGCCTCGACAACGTCGATGTCGACGCGGCGACTCGTCGCGGTGTGATGGTCGTCAACGCTCCGCAGAGCAACATCATCTCGGCCGCCGAACACACGATGGCGCTCCTGCTCGCCCAGGCGCGCAACATTCCGCAAGCTCATGCCGCGCTCAGGGCTGCACGCTGGGAGCGCTCTCGTTGGGAAGGTGTCGAACTGGCCGACAAGACGCTCGCCGTGATCGGGCTTGGTCGGATCGGCAAGCTTGTCGCCGATCGCGCCAAGGCGTTCGGGATGCGCGTAGTGGCCTACGACCCGTTCGTTTCCGTCGACAAGGCGCGACAGATGGGCGTCGAACTGCTGTCGCTCGATCAGGCGGTCGGCGAGGCCGACTTCCTCACTATCCACCTTCCGAAGACGAAAGAGACGACAGGTCTCATCAATCGCGACCTCCTGTTGAAGGCCAAGCCCACGATGCGATTGATCAATGTGGCCCGCGGCGGCATCGTCAACGAGGCCGACCTGGCCGAGGCGATTCGCGATGGCGTCATCGCTGGTGCCGCGCTCGATGTCTTCGCCAAGGAGCCGACGACTGATTCGCCCCTGTTCGCGATGGATCACGTCATCGTCACTCCTCATCTCGGCGCCTCTACTCGTGAAGCGCAGGACAAGGCCGGAGACACGATCGCCGACATGGTGCAGCTGGCTCTCGCCGGTGAGTTCGTGCCGTTTGCTGTCAATGTCGACGCTGCCGAAGCCAACGAGACGATGCGACCGTTCCTGCCGCTCGCCGAACGACTGGGCAGGCTCTTCGCCTCACTCGTGGGCCGCGCACCGCGGCAGATCGAAGTGTGCACCGAAGGCGACATCGCCGGCTACGACACTCGAATCCTCACCTTGGCGGTGCTCAAGGGTTTCTTCAGCGCCGTGACCGATGAGCCGGTGACCTATGTCAACGCCCCGCAGCTCGCCAAGGATCACGGCGTCGAGGTGCGCGAGACCAACTGCGCGACGTCGGCCGACTTCGTCAACCTGATCACCCTGCGCGGCGCGGATCGGTCGTTGTCGGGCACCCTCGTCGGTCGCCGGGGGGCGCAACGAATCGTGATGATCGACGACCACAGCTTCGACGTGCCACCGGCTGATCACATGCTGATGGTCAAGAACGACGACCGACCGGGAGTGATCGGAATCGTCGGAACGTTGCTCGGCAACGCGGGCGTCAACATCGCCGACATGGACGTCGGCGCGGCCGCAGATGCCCGTACGGCCGTCATGTTGATTGCCCCGACGGGTGAGGTCGGCGACGAGGTGCTTGCTCAGCTGCGGGTAGCGCCAGGAATCATTTCGGTCGACGTTCTGAACTGTTGATCGCGGCGCCATGCGCGCTGGATCGCATCACGAGTTTCGACCGCCGTGCGTGCCGCGGCATCGGCAAAGTCGGTTGCCCGAGAGGCGTACAAGATTGCACGCGACGAGTTGATGACCATCCCGAAACCGTCGTCGGTTGCACCCGCAGCAACGGTCGCGTCGATGTCGCCTCCCTGAGCTCCCACGCCGGGAACGAGAATCGGCATGTCGCCGACGATTGCTCGTACCTTGCGCAACTCGTCGGGATAGGTCGCCCCGACAACCAAACCACAATCTCCGATCTTGCTCCACTCGGTGGCGGCGCGCCGGGCGACATGGGCATAGAGCGGCTCGCCGGCGACATCGAGCGATTGGAAGTCGTCGCCGCCGGCGTTCGACGTTCGGCAGAGGGCGAAGATCCCGTGCTTTGGGTAGCTCAGGAACGGCGCGACGGAGTCGGTTCCGAGGTACGGGTTCACGGTCACCACATCGGCTCCGTATCGCTCGAACGCCTCTCGGGCGTACTGTTCGGCAGTCGGGCCGATGTCGCCTCGCTTGGCGTCGAGGATGAGCAACACGTCGGGATATGTGTGCCGGATGTAGTGGCACAGCCGTTCGAGCTCGGGCTCGGCTCGTTGGGCGGCGAAGTAGGCGAACTGCGGCTTGAACGCGCAGACCGCGTCGGCAGTGGCATCGACGATGGCTTTGCAGAACTCGTAGGAGGCCTGGTGAACTCGCTCCAACGACACGGGGAATTGGGCAGGGTCGGGGTCGAGCCCGACGCAGAGCATCGATTGCGACAATTCCCAAGCCACCGTCAACTTGGTGTGAAAGCCCATGCAACGGCGAATCTAGCCGGTGCGAATCCTGTCGGAAGCTTTGGTCGGGGTCTCGGGGCGCAACGCCCACTTCTGTGCGCTGCGTAGCGTGATCAGGCGGAACACCGTGAGTTGCACGACAAGGATCGTCGAAGCCACGACGAACCACTGCAGCAACGTGTTGTGACGGTCTTGACCGGCGAGGAAGGTGTGCACCGTGGCGGTGATCCACAGGCCGATGCTGCTGAGGTGGATCGCATGCCAGATGCGGCGCTTCATGTGGCGCATCAGCCATGAGCTGATCTGGATGGCGGCGAGGAAGTAGAACGCAACGATTCCCCACGCCACGGCACCGGTCTTCCACGGCGATTTCATCGGCACGAACAGTTCTGATGGGCCGAAGTAGACGAAGTTGTCGGCCCACAAGCCACCGAGGTGGATGAGCACGAACACGAGTGACAAGGTTCCGAGGTAGCGGTGGAGGTCGAGGAGCCAT
>DATAJN010000447.1:0-2981 GCA_036262105.1 Ilumatobacteraceae bacterium | reverse complement strand
GGCGACAGTGCTGGTCGGTACCGGCACCGAAGCGACCACCGCTGGCGTCGTCTGCTGTACGGACGAAGGCGCTGGCACAGTGCCGATGGTGGGTGCAATAGTCGTCGACGCGAATTGATCGAGGGAGAACGCGGCGGGTGCGGTGTCAGGGTGCGGAACCAGTACCCAGAAGGCGGCAACACCCGTCGACACACCGATCAAGGTGACGACACCTTGGCGACCTCGCGCCCAGGTGGCCCTGAACCGAACCGGGTCCTCGACCAGCAGCTTGGAGATCGACGCCGCGGCGAATGACACGGCAATCCTCAACGCAAGGAGCGACCATCCCGACATGCCGGTGCGTTGCTCCGACAGCAGGGCGTAGATCGGCCAGTGCCAGAGGTAGAGGCTGTACGACAAAACTCCGGTGATGCGCAGCGGCGCCCACCCGATCCAGCGAGACGCAGAAGCATTCGGTCGGGCGACGCATCCGGCAACCAGGACTGCGGAGAGCAGCGAGTGGACGAAGAGCCCGCCACGGAACAGCCATGTCGATGACGGCCCATCGACCGCGAACCACGAGAGCCCGATCAGAGCGGCGACAATGCAAGCCACCGCCGTGAACGCACCACCCAGACGCGACGTGAAACGAACTGCGGCCGATCGCAACGGCGCTGCCGCGAACAATGCGCCGAGCAGCAGCCCGCTCGCCCGGGTGTCGGTCCCGATGTACACGCGGGTCGGATCCGCCGGATTGAACAGGATCACCATCAGCAACAGCGACAGCACTGACGTGGTGATGCAGACGACGATCACCGTGCGGTGCGCGTGCCGGCTGCGCCAGGCGATCAACCCCACCACCAATGGCCACACAAGGTAGAACTGCTCCTCGATCGCGAGGCTCCAGAGATGGCCGAACATGCGCGGCAGTTCGAATGAGGCCCAGTAGTCGCGGTGACCGGCGATGGCATGCCAATTGGCGAGGTATGCCTGCGCCCATGGCCCGTCGCTCAGCGTCGCTGCTCGTTCCGGCACGCTCGCGACAATCGTCGCGATCACCGTGACAGCGACCAACATGAGGAGTACCGCAGGCAGCAGCCGCCTGAACCTGCGTCCCCAGAAGGCGATGACGTCGACGCGTCCTCTCACATCGACCTCGCCGAGCAGTAGCGAAGTGATCAGGAACCCTGACAGCGCGAAGAACAGGTCGACGCCGAGGAAGCCGCCCTGCAACTTGCCGGCGTGAAAGAACAGCACAGCGATGACCCCCAGCCCGCGCAGTCCGTCGAGCGCCGCGATGTGGGTACGACGTTGCTCACCGCCCGAGACCGGTTCCGGCGGAGCCACGGTCGAGAGGGTCATCTACGACCTTTGGGCGACGACCAGCAATGACTGACCGACCGGTGGCCGTATGAAACGCTCGACACGGCGGATGACCGGAATGAAGTAACGGTCGTGGAACGATGTGAGTCGCGGCCCGGTCGGCGACATCCGCAGGACGCGCACGAGAAGCCACCACGCAAAGAAGCCGGGCATGTTGGCGTATCTCGCCATGACCGGTTGGAATCCGACGTTGTGCACGAGCGCCAAGAGCTCGTTCCGGCGATATCTGCGGTAATGGCCGATGCGTTGGTCGAACTTGCTGTACAACGACTCGAACGCCGGTACCCACAACACCATCTTGCCGCCGGGCGCCAGCGACTCGTAGAGATCCCGGAGAGCCTGATGGTCGTTGGGGATGTGTTTGAGCACGTTGAGCAGCACGACGGTGTCGTATGAGCCCGGCGCAGTTGCCCCGTCGAGCTGGGCGGTGACGACCACGGCGTTGGGGTGGTCCTTGAGCCGCTCGCGAAGCGTCACGCTGTGCGCCTCCGATGGTTCGAGCGCCGTGAGGTGACCACGCTCGGCGAAGTACGTCGAATACGTGCCGCGCCCTGCTCCCACCTCGAGGATCCTCCCGCTGATGTGCGGAGCGATCAGGTCGAGGATCCACGCCGAGTAGTTCTTGGCACTTTCGAGGCCCTCGAGAACATCGAGCAAGTCCTGGTCCGCGGCTTCGAACGTTGCGGGAGAGCGTGGCGAACGCATCAGCTGCGGAGACGAAAGCGGTCGCCGAGCCTCGAATAACGCACGATGCAATAGAGCGCGCGAACTGCGTCGCGCTTGCCGATCTTTTTCCCGTCGGCGTAGGTGCGACCCGAATACGAGATGCCGACTTCGTAGATTCTCCACCCGCCTTTGGCCACTTTGGCGGTGATCTCCGGCTCGAATCCGAAACGATCTTCCTCGATGGTGATCGATTCGAGGACTTCGCGGCGAAACAGCTTGTAGCAGGTTTCCATGTCGGTCAGGTTGAGACCGGTGAACATGTTGGAGGCGAGGGTCAGCAGCCTGTTGCCCATCGCGTGCCAGAAGTACAGCACCCGATGCGGCCGGCCCGAGAGGAACCGTGAGCCGAACACGACGTCGGCCTTGCCCTCGAGGACTGGTGGCAACAGATCGCCGAATTCGTTCGGGTCGTACTCGAGGTCCGCATCCTGCACGATGACGAAGTCGGATGTGGCGTGCTGGAACCCGGTTCGCAACGCGGCGCCCTTGCCTTGGTTGCGCTCATGGAAGACCACGCGGACGATCGGGTTGTCGATGCCGGTCAGGATCTGGCGTGTGTCGTCGGTCGAGCCATCATCGACCACGATGACCTCGCGAACCCAGGGGGATTCGGAGACGTGTTTGATCAGCGTCATGATCGTGCCCTGCTCGTTGTAGCTCGGAACGACAACCGAGAGGCACGGTCGCGGGACGTGTGACACGATTTTACGCTACTTCCTCTGGTTCGTTTCGGGGGCAATCATCGGCGATTGTCGAGGCGAGCAATAGCACCACCACCAGCAGTCCCAACCGATGCAACCTCTCGAAAGCCGCAGGCCACGACGGGTTCGCCACGTATCGGTAGCGGATCTCCCGCTCCAGGATCACCGCCGACACGGCGGCGACAAGGGCGA
>DATAJN010000446.1:0-4513 GCA_036262105.1 Ilumatobacteraceae bacterium | reverse complement strand
TCCGCGGGTGCGGCTCTGGCGGGTGCCGCGAAGGTGGCCACCGAGATCACCGCTGGTGTGATCGTGTTCATCGTCTCCGACGCAGGTTGGAAATACCTGTCGACGGGCGCGTACACCGATGATCTCGACGAGGCCGAGAAGCAGGCCGAGCGCCTCATCTACTTCTGAGCGAACCGGACCTCGAACGGTGGTCGCTAAGGTTGACGGATGCAACTGACGCGTGCCAAGGCCGTCGCCCTGACCATCCTCGTCATCGCGGGCCTTGTCGTGACGCCCACTGTCGCCGGTGTCGCCCCCACCGCCGAGGCCGCGTCGTCGTTCATTCCCGGCTCATCGGCGTACCAGGCCGTCGCGCCATTCCGGTTGGCCGACACCCGCGCCTCGGAAGGCGCGTTCGGGTTCACGCGCATCTCCGATTCGGTGGTGCGGGTGCAAGTGGCCGGCAGGGCGGGTGTTCCCGGCAGCGCTTCGGCGGCGGTGCTCAACGTCACTGGGGTCAACACCACGGCTCCGGGCTATGTCACTGTCTACCCGGCGGGCTCCACACTGCCGACAGCCTCCAACGTCAACTTCGACAGCCCCGGCAGGGTGATGGCCAACATGGTCACCGTCAAGCTCGGCGTCGGTGGCGCGGTCGACGTCTACATGCAGCGACCGATGGATGTCGCCGTCGACGTGTCGGGTGCCTATGTGCCCCAGGCGGGTGCAGTCCGCAGCGGTCGCCTGGTGACCCTTCCCAACGGTGCGTTCCGAGTGCTCGACACGCGGGTCAGAGGCGTAGGTGTGGCCGCAGGTGCGATCGAAACCGTTGACGTTGCCCCAGCCGGCGTGCCGGCGAACGCAGTTGCCGTCGTCGTCAACATCACGGCAACCGAGACCGGCGTGGGTTTCTGGACTGCCTTCCCGCACGGCCAGCCCATTCCAAAAGCCAGCAACATCAACATCGACACCCCCGGTCAGACCCGTGCGGGCCAAGCCATCGTGCTGTTGTCCGGCGCGCCGAAGTTCGACGTGTTCAGCATGGGTGGGGGGCACCTCATCGTCGATGTCGCTGGTTGGTTCACGGGTTCATCGGATGCGCTGTCGACCGATGGGCTGTTCCTTCCGGCCAACCCGACGAGGTTGATCGACTCGCGCTCGATGTTCGTGATGCCCACATGGGGCGGCAGCACGCTCGAGGTGCCGGTCTTCGGTCCCGAGGGCCAGGTCTCTGCAGTCGCCGTCAACCTCACCGGCACCGAATCGCTGGTCAGCGGGTTCGTCACGGCCTTCCCGGCCGGCCTGGCGCGGCCGCAGGCCTCGAACCTCAACGTCGACACGTGGGATCAGACCGTTGCCAACCACGCCATCGTCAGGGCCAGCAATCGCGGGATCAGTCTGTTCACGCTGCAGGGTCTGCACATGATCGCCGACCTCAGTGGGTGGTACCTCGGTACGCCGAGCGCGGCCACGATCCCGCCACCCACCAATCCGGCCTACGGGCCGAGCACCGCACAGCAACTCGACGCCAGCCCGATCGGGCTGTTCACTGCCGTTGGTACGGGGCCAAATCTCGACGCTGTGGCCAATCTCGGCATCGCCGCCACCTGGAACGGCGCAGCCCAACTGGGTGTACCCGGCAACATCGTGCTGTTCGGGCACCGCACCACACACGGTGCGCCGTTCCGTTTCATCAATTCCTTGCCGTTCGGTGATGTGATCTCCTTGATCGGCGACGACGGTCATTCGTACAACTACGCGGTGGTGCGACAAGACGTGACGATTCCGAACTTCAACGTCATCAACAACATCGGCCTCAACTCCGGGTTGGCAACGGTGCAGCTCGTTGCCTGCACGCCGCCAGGATCCGTTCGATTCCGCGTGGTGACCACGGCTCGATTGATCAGCGTCACCTAGGTCGAGCGTCACTGTCCGACCACGAGCAACAGCAAGCCGGTGAGCACGACGAACGCCGCTGCCATCCGACGTAGTGCTTGCCCTTCACCGAGGTAGCGCGCACCCACGAAGGCGGCGATCAGCACGCTCGATTCGCGCAGGCACGTCACGTAGCCGACCGGCGCTCTTTCGAAGGCGATCTGAACGAGTGCATACGTCACGCCCGAGGCGATACCCATGGCGATGAATCGTCGCCAGTAGCTGTGCATGGCGATCACCATGTCGCGCGCTCGGCCGGCTGCGAGCGCGTAGATCGTCGTCGCTGTCGTGACGGCGATGAACGTCGCCGCCGCGTACAGCGGAGTGTCGACGCTGCGGATCCCCTTCGCGTCGAGCACGGAGTACACCCCGATCGTGCCCGCCAGGCACAACGCCACGATCGCCTGCTTCGACGCGCCGCGCCCGGCCAGTGTGAACAAACCAATGGCGACGACGATCATCCCGATCACGCCGATGGGACGGAAGGAGTCACCGAGCAGGGCGATGCCGCCGATGCCGGCCACCAGCGCGCCGCCGCCGCGGGCGATGGGATACGCCACAGAGAAGTCGCCGACGCTGTAGGCCTTGGCGAGCAGAAGGCAATACGGCACGTGCGTCAGACCGGACAATCCCGCCCAGACGAATCCACGCGATGGGATGCCTCCGGCGACCACCAGCACGACGGCGGCCAGGACTCCGGCGACGAAGAACTGGCCCCACAGCGCAATGAAGCGATCGCTGACCGACTGCTTGACGGAGAAGTTCCACGAAGCGTGAAGGACTGCGGCGACGAGCGCCAGGATGGTTGCTGTGAGCATGTCGCTTCCGTCACCGGTGGATCGGACGCGAGCGTAGAACGCCGCGGCGCTCTAGCCTGGCCCCTCGATATGCATCACGAAGTGGCCCGACCGATCGGGATGTTCGACAGCGGTTTCGGCGGGTTGACCGTAGCCCGCGCCGTCATCGATCTGCTCCCTGCCGAGAACCTCGTGTACATCGGCGACACCGGTCGCTATCCGTATGGGCCCCGCCCGCAGGATGAGGTTCGCGAGTTCGCTCGTGAGCTGGCCTGGAGCCTCGTCAAGCAACACGACGTCAAGGCCGTGGTGGTGGCCTGCAACACGGCATCGGCCGCGGCACTCGACGTGCTCCAGCAGGAGTTGCCGGTACTCGTGGTCGACGTCGTCGAGCCGGGAGCCAAGGCGCTCGTGCGCGCCAGCCGATCCGGCCGGGTCGGGGTGATCGGTACGGTCGGTGCGATCGGTTCCGGCGCGTACGATCGGGCGGTTGCCTCGACGGGTGTCGATGTCCACTTGACCGCCGCCGCCTGCCCTGGATTCGTCGAGTTCGTCGAGCGCGGCCAGACATCGGGCGACGAGATCACGATCCTGGCCGAACGCCTGCTGGCCCCGATCAGAGCCGCGAGTGTCGACGCACTGCTGCTCGGCTGTACCCACTATCCATACCTTGCCCGCGTGATCGGCGAGGTCATGGGCCCCGACGTCATCCTGGTGTCGAGTGCCGACGAGACCGCGTTCGCAACGCGCGAGGAGTTGGAGCGACTCGATCTGCTGCGGTGCTCGACGGACGATGCACCGGCAGAACATCGCTTCTACTCGAGCGGCGACATCTCTTGGTTCGCCGATCTCGGTGGTCGCCTGCTGGGCCCCGAACTCGGCGCCGCCGATCACTGGCAACCGCCGGAATGATGCGTTCGGTTCTGCCTCACCCACAAGGAGCTCTCCTATGACCCGCTTCGACGGACGCGCCAACGATCAGATGCGCCCGATCACGTTCGAGCGCGACTACACCGAGATGGCGGCAGGAAGCGTGCTGGTGACATTCGGCAAGACGCGCGTGCTGTGCACCGCATCGATCGACGAGAACGTGCCGCGATGGATGAAGAACAGTGGAAAGGGCTGGGTCACCGCCGAGTACTCGATGCTGCCCGGCGCTTCGCCGGAACGAATCGAACGCGAGGCCGCGAGGGGCAAGCAGAGTGGGCGAACCGTCGAGATCCAGCGCCTGATCGGTCGTTCGTTGCGTGCGGCCTGCGACATGAACGCACTGGGCGAGCGCCAGGTGGTCGTCGACTGCGACGTGTTGCAGGCCGATGGAGGCACGCGCACCGCCAGCATCTGCGGCGGGTATCTGGCGCTGCACGACGCGCTCGCACGATTGGTGCAGGGCAAGGCGATCAAGGTCCACCCGTTGCACTCGTTCTGCGCGGCCATCAGCGTGGGCATCGTCGACGGAGTGCCCGTGATCGATCTTCCCTACGTGGAGGATTCTGCGGCCGAGGTCGACATGAACGTCGTCATGCTCGGCCGTGCCGGTGCTGAGCCGCTGTTCGTCGAAGTGCAGGGCACCGCTGAAGGCGCGGCCTTTGCACGCGGCGAGCTCGACCTGCTGCTCGAGCTCGCTACCGCTGGGGTGTCCGAGATCATGGCATTGCAGGTGGAGATGGTGTCGGTTCCTCCGTCGCCGCGCGTACTCGCACGATGACGTCCGAGCGATTGCAGCTGGTCTGCGCCTCGGCCAACCCCGACAAGGTCGCCGAGATCGCGGCGATCCTCGACGGTCTCGTGGATCTCCTGCC
>DATAJN010000445.1:0-2144 GCA_036262105.1 Ilumatobacteraceae bacterium | reverse complement strand
GAGCGTCCATGGTGTCGTCCCGGCGGTATACGCGGCGAGTGGTTCGCTGAACGTCACCACGACCTGGTCGATCTTGCCGTTGGCATTGACATCGTTCATCACCATGGCGATACGCGCCGGCGTTGCCTTGTCCGCGGGCGTCGTCCCGGCGAACGACGACAGGTTGCCAGCCGAGTCGCGAACACCGCCCGCGTTGCTGGCGAGTGCGACCGTGAACGAGCCCGGCGACGTGTCCGCTGCGCCGGCGCCTTCGGTGATGGTCAGGGTTGCGGTGGTGGTTGCCACCGCCACCGAGGCCAGGGTTCCGCCTGAGGGCACGTTGGTGAGCGTCCATGGCGTCGTGGCCGCCGTGTAGGCCGCGAGGTTCTCGCTGAACACCAACGTCACCTTGTCGACTTTGCCATTGGCGTCGGTGTCGAAGAATTGCTTCGTGATCAACGCGGGCGATGCCGCGTCGATCGGCGCTGTTGCGGAGAACGAGGCAGTCTGGCCTGCCGCGTCTCGAATACCGGCGCTATTCGCAGCCAGCGAGATGGTGAAGGAACCAACGGCTGTGTCCGCGGCGCCGCCACCCTCATTGAGGGAGAGGGTAGCCACGTTGCCACTCACCGACACCGAGGAGAGCGTGCCCCCCGACGGCACGTTGGCCAGCGTCCACGGCGCGTTGCCGGCCGTGTACGTGGCGAGGGCCTTCGAGAACGTCACGAGCACGCGGTCGACGCGGCCGTTGCCGTTCGTGTCGTACATCCCCACAGCGGTCAATAGCGGAGGATCGACAATCGTTATCGCATGGCTCGCTTGCGTTCCGGAACTGTCCACGGCGAACACGCTGTGGGCGAAATCGTCGGTGCCGGCCGGGATGATGATCGTGACGGCCGTGCTGCCACCAATGGGCACGGTTGCCGGTGTACCGGCAAGCACGGGGCCTGTCGTGCTATCGAGATGGAAGGAGAGGGTCGCGCCACTGACGTACCCGGAAACGGTGCCGTTCAGCGTTGCCGGCAGCGCATTGATCGTCGACGATGGAATCGAGAAGGTGGCTGAACTCGTCACCTCCGCTGCGCTCTGCGAGCTCTGCAGACCTGTCCACGAGTCGAGGAGCGGTGTGATGGTGTACCGCCATGTTCCTGCCGGCACCGCGTTCTCGACGCACGACAGGGAAGCAACGATCCCGTTGCAGCTGCTCAGCACGGTGTCCTCGACACCTCCGACGTCGTAACGCCGCACCACGTACCCCGACACCGGGCTACCGTCCGGCATGACGGACTGGGCCCACGAAACCGTCATGTCACGTCCCGCCGCCGAAGCGGTAGGCGTGTTTCCGACCGGGACGACCGCCGCCTGGTTTTGTCCCGTCCCGTTCGAGATGCTCGAGTACATCGCGGTGGCGTGGTGCAGAGCTCCGGCCAACAGCGCCACAGCAACAGAAACCAGCAAGAACACGGTTGCGATGATCCATCGGCGAAGACGCGGCGACGAGGGCGGGTGTGTCCCGCCCCGTCCCGCCTGCAGCCCGCCGACGCCGACGTTCATCTGCAATGCGACCGTGGTCGTTAGCTCTGGCTGCCCGTCAGCGTCAGCGAGATGGTGAAGACCACTCCCTGGCATCCATCAGGCGCCCCGGCAGCCATCGTCACGACGTTGGCAACCGTGCCTGGCGAAGCGGTTGCGCCGGCGGGCACGACGATGCTCAAACCCGAGGCGCTCACAACAGAAACGTTGGCCGCCGGGCAGTTCGTCTGATCGCTCGACGTGATCGACCCAGGAGTCATTGACGTGAACGTCACCGGATAGGGGTTGGTGTTAGCCGACGTGAAGAACAGGTCGCCCTGTGTGAAGCCGGGGTACAGATCGGCCGTTCCCGATGACGCCGACACCGTGATGGTCTGCGCCGTCAGAGCCTTGGCTCCGGCACCGCCGGTTCCTGTCGATGTCCACAGCGCGTAGGCTGCGGCACCGACCAGGGTCAAGGAAACACCAAGCAGTGCTGCCAGCTTGTATTTGCTGAGTCTCATTCGAGCTACCTCGTTCTCGCCCAGCTCTCCCGCCGAGCGCCTCTCAGGCGCAACGGGTGTTGCGCCAGTTCAAGTTCGGCAAAACTTGCGTGACACTTGAGAATTGTCTGACGATTTGACGACGACGAG
>DATAJN010000444.1:0-3060 GCA_036262105.1 Ilumatobacteraceae bacterium | reverse complement strand
GTAGGCCGAGGCCGGATCATGACCGAACTTGGCCTTGAAGTCGGTGACGAACTTCGCACCGGCGCCGCCGGCCTTGATCAGCTCGCCAGCGGGCAGGCCGGCAAAAGAGATATACATGCCCTGGGCTTCGGCCAGCTTCTGGACGCTCGGGTAGCCGGTGAATCCGTCAGGACCGATCAGCTTCACGGCGCCGTCGTTCGGGCCGAGCACTGCGACCTTGTCACGGATCAACTGCTCACCGTTGTTGTCGTTGATGCCGCCCAGGAACACGCAGTCGGGGTTCTTGTCCTTGAAGCCCTCGAACAGAGCGGTGTAGTTCGGCTGCTTGGCATCCCATGCCTCATCGGCCACGATCTCGATCCCCTGCTTGACGGCCTCGGTCTTGAAAGCGGTTGCAACGCCGACACCATACGTCTGGGCGTCGTTGAGCACGACGCACTTGGTGACCTTGAGGTCCTGCTTGGCGAACTGCGCGTCGGCCTGACCCTGGAAGTCGTCGGTGGCGATGATGCGGCCGTAGTTGCGGACGCCCGTCGGGTAGTACTTGTCGGGCTCGCCCGGATCCCATGTCTTCGTGAGACCTGGGTTGGTGTTGGCATGCGAGACCATCAGCATCGGGCCGGTCGGGTCCTCGTTGAGCTTCGGAACCTCGATCTTGGCGCAGCCCGAGTTGTAGGTGCCCATCACGGCCACCTCAGCCTTGTTGGCCACGTGGTCCTGCGCGTTCTTTGCACAAACCGCGTCGTCCCAACCACCCTTGGCAGCAGTCGAGTCGTCGTACGTCTTGAGCTCGATCGTGTAGGCGCCTGCTTTGTTGCCGGCCTGCTCGAGCAAGAGCGAGATGGCGTTGTTGGTGTCGGTCGATGCATCGTGCGACGCGCCCTGCAGCGGGAGGTCTGTAGCAATGACCAGCGTGCCGCCGGCCGCCGGAGCGCTGGTGCCACCCGGAGCGGTTGTGCCGCCGGGTGAAGTGCTTGCCGACTTGGTGTCGCTGCCGCAGGCAACGCCTACAACTGCCAGCGCGATGAAGAGCGCTGACGCTTTCTTGAACCTCATGGTCCTGCCTTTCGTTGGCATAATGGTTTCTCCCCCGGCGGCGCAACAAAAAGAGGAGGCCAGCTTGCTCGCCCCCAATGCGACCGACAGTACGGACCGAGTACGGAACCGCGGTCGGCACCCTAACAGTCCGCCCAACTACAGGCAAGGAACGTCAGGCCACGCGGCTTCGTGCACCGAGGTCGATGACCTGATCGGCCACGGCAATCAGTTCCTCGTCGTGGCTGGCACAAACGACGCACGCACCGGCGTCGGCGCTGGCGCGGACGACGGCGGCCACGAGCCGAGCAGTCGCCCGGTCGAGTTGCGACGTCGGTTCGTCGAGAACGACCAGGTCTGCGTCGGCTGAGAGTGCTCGACCCACCGCAACCCGTTGTCGCTCCCCTCCCGACAACGCGCCCGCCGGGCGTCCTTCGAGACCGGCGAGACCCAACGACACGAGCACGCTGGTCGTCGCGTCGACAGCAGGCTTGGAACGAAGCGCGCGCACGAGATCTACATTCGCCGTCACACTTTGTTGATCCGCGAAAGCCGATGTCTGCGGTGCGCAACCGAACGAATCGACGTGCTGCACGACGGTTCCGCGGGTCGGTTGGCTGACACCGAGCACGACCGACAGAACGCTGGTCTTGCCCGAACCGGATCGCCCGGTTATCACCGTGATCTGCCCGCGTCGCAGCTCCATCGACACCGGGCCGATGGTGACCGAGTCGACATCGATCTCGGCATCGCACACCGCTACAGCCACGTCGCCGAGCTGATGCAATCGACCGGCGACAGACCCGTCTGTGTGCCGGATCGCTTCGGAGCCGACCAAGGTGATGTGCCCGTCCACGGCGGCGGCGACAACACGACCGACGACGCCCGCATCGGCGCGCAGGGCATCGGGAAGCCGTACCCAGCCGCGCCCGTCGACCACCAGCGCATTGCGACCGTCGAGCATCTCCTGGCTGAGGCGGCCGTCGTGAATCGTGACGACCCGGGTGGCGATTCGCTCGGCGCGCTCGTCGTGGGTGACCACGAGCAAGGCCGCGCCGGTACGTTCGGCGTGCTCGCGCAGGAAGTCGTAGACCTGGTCGGCGCTCACCGCATCGAGCTCGCCGGTCGGCTCGTCGGCGATCACCAACCCAGGCCCGTGTGCGAGAGCGGCGGCCAACGCAACACGCTGGCGCTCACCCCCGGACAACGAGTTCGGTCGGCGGGGGGCGAGATGGTCGAGGCCCAATCGAGCCAACGTGCTGGCCGCATCGCGCCGTCCGGCATCGCGCCCCGTACGGGCCAGTCGCGCTTGCAGGGCAACGTTGTCGAGACAGTCGAGGTCGTCGATCAGATCGAGGCCCGAACGCTGGCTGACGACACCGACGTGCGCGGTGCGCAGCCTGACCGCCGCGGCGTGATCGAGTTGCGCCATGTCGTGGCCGAACAAGCGAACGCGCCCGGCACTGGCCTTCACCTGCGCGGTGACGGCCGCGACCAGTGTGGACTTCCCCGAGCCGCTCGGGCCACGAACGACGATCCGTTCTCCGGGATCGACACGAAGGCTCAGGCCGCGCAGAGCTGCCACGTCGCGGACCGCACCGCGATGCAACACGAACGCATCGTCGATGTCGATCACGGCCTCACCGACCGGCACCGGCGTGGTCATGTCGTACCCCGCATGAGATCCTCGCTGGGCACGCGATGCGCAGACATCGCCCCGGCGAGGGCACCGGCGGTCAGCAACATCAGCAGCGTGAAGGAAAGCGGCACCACGATCGCCCAGGGCACCGACAGACGCAGCGCCGGATTCGGTCGCCCGGAAGTCGCCGAGACAGCGACGAGCCTGGTGGCGATGCGCAGCAGCCACTGGCCGGCGACAAGGCCGAGTGGAATCGCGAGGAGGATCACCGCCAGGGTCTTGCCGGCCACCATCGCCACGAGACGCCGCCCTTCGACTCGTTCGAGGGCCAGCATCCGCAGCAGCGGGCGATCGTCGGTGGCGTCTGCCGCTGCTCCGAACAGAAC
>DATAJN010000443.1:0-4559 GCA_036262105.1 Ilumatobacteraceae bacterium | reverse complement strand
CTCGCCGAGACTGTGGCCCATGACCATGTCCGGCGTGATGCCGTACTCGCCGAGCAGTCGGGTGAGGGAGACGTCGACGGTGAGCACAGCCGGTTGAGTGATCTCCGTGCGGCGCAGCTCATCTTCAGCCTCGGCGACGCGTTCCGGCGACGCCGGGTCGACGAAGATCACGTCGGTCAACGCACGCTGCAGCAGCGGAGTCATCACGTCATCGGCTTCGGCGAAGGTGGCGGCAACTACCGGCTCGGTCGCCCGCAGGCCGGCGGTCATGTTGACGTATTGCGATCCCTGACCGCTGTAGAGAAACGCCACCTTGCCCGCTTGGCCACTGCCGCGGAAGATGCCACGACTCTGGAGCAGCTTCCAGGCTTTTCCGCCACGCGCCAACGCGTCGAGGGCTGCCTGGGACTTGATCGCCAGATCGGCCGCATCGCCGTAGTCGATGGCGATTCGTTCGGGGGCGGCGAGCGCCGCTGCCGTCGGCGCCTCGATCGTCGGCGCCTTGCCGGCGGCCGCGTCGGCTTGCACTGCACGCAGCTGGTCGCCGAGCTCGGCTTCCGTCGCTGCGCCGAGCAGCAACGCGCCACGTTGTGGAAGCTTGGCGGCGTTCGTCACGGTGGCGGTTTCAATGTTCGAATGGAGGTCGGCGCCGACCGCGACGAAGTGCGGCCCGTCGCCGGGGAGGCGGCCCGGAACGTGTTCCTCCAGCACCACATGAAAGTTGGTGCCACCGAAGCCGAATGCGCTCACGCCGGCGCAGCGCACCTGGCCGGTGGGCACCTTCCACTCCGTGAGGTCGGTGTTGACATGGAACGGTGACTTCTCCCAGTCGATGTTCGGATTCGGGTTGCGGAAGCCGAGGCTGGGCGGAATCGTCTTGTGGTGCAGAGCGAGCGTGGCCTTGAGCAGGCCGGCGGCTCCCGCAGCAGCCTTCAGGTGACCGAGGTTCGACTTCACCGAGCCGAGGGCAATCGAACCGGGTGCGATATCGGCCGATGTAAAGGCGTCGGCAAGGCTGGTGACCTCGACGACGTCGCCGACGCGTGTCGACGTGCCGTGCGCCTCGACCATCGAACAGGTCGCCGGTGAGAGTCCGGCGTTGCGCCAGGCCCGCTCCACGGCAAGTCGTTGGCCGACGGGGTTGGGGGCGGTGATGCCCTTGCCCCGCCCGTCGCTGGCACCGCCGATGCCGCGCACGACTGCGTAGATCCGGTCGCCGGCGCGCTCGGCGTCGGTCAATCGCTTGAGAACGAACAACGCCGCTCCCTCGCCCATCACGAAACCATCGGCGCCCTCGTCGAACGGTCGGGTGCCGGTAGCCGACAGGGCGCCGATCTTGCAGAACTTGACGAAGGTCGAGGGACCCATGTTGCGGTCGATGCCACCGCTGATTGCCACATCGAACTCGCCGGCGGAGAGGCCGGCGACCGAGGCGTCGAACGCGGCCATTGCCGACGCGCACGCGGCGTCGACGACGAAGTTGGGGCCGTGGAGGTCGAACAGGTTGGCCACGCGGCCGGCGATGCAGTTGCCCAGCTCGCCGGGCATCGTGTCCTCGGTGATGTCGGGCGTGAGTTGGTCGAGACGGGTGTGGAAGTCGGCAAGGATCGCGGCGCGCACATCCGCTGGCAAGCTGACGAACGACGGCGACGCGTCCAGTTCGCGGGCCAACTCGGGATAGGCGATGCGCAGCGCGGTCTGGTAGTGCTTCTCGCCGCCCATCGCATTGCCGAGGATGACCGCGGTGTGCTCTGTGTCGATGGTTCGCTCCGGCCAGCCATAGTCGACGAGCGCGGCATGGGTGCCGGCGACCGCCCACTTCTGGGCGTCATCCATCGAGTCGCCGACCTTGGGCGGGATGGGGAAGTGCCACTGCATCGGTTCCCACTCCCATTGACGCACCCAACCACCGATCTTCGAGTAGGTCTTCCCCGGCGCCTTGTGATCTGCGTCGAAGTACAGATCGGAATCCCAGCGATCCGCTTGCACCTCGGTGACCGAGTAGCGGCCTTGCTCGATGTTGTTCCAGAACGTGGCGGCGTCGGGTGCGTCGGGAAGGATCGCCCCCACCCCGACGATTGCGATGGGTTCTGCGTGTGTGCTCATGAGTCTCTCCCGTACACCGCGGCGGCCACCGCGTTCATGTCGTCGATCAGGCCGCTCTGCGCAGCCATCACCTGGGTCAATCCGACCCGCTCGTCGAGGCCAGGCTCCAGGTCGGCAGTGCCGCCATGAAGCCATCGGAGGCCCTCGGTTGTCACCTTCAGCGCTGCGTCGCGTGCGAACACGCGGCTCATCGCCGCCAGCGCGGCGGCATCGAAGCGCTGATCACCCTTGTCGGGCAGGCCCGTGGCGGCTGCACGAGCAGCGCGTCGCGACAATCCTGCCGAGCATTCGGTCCAGGCCACCCATTCGCCCAGACGCAGCAGTACGTGCTGGTTGCGAGTGAGTCTGGCGGCTCGACACGCTTCCATCACCTCGGCCAAGGCGTGATGGGCCAGGGCGGCTACGTCGGCGCCCACGGTGGGATCGGCCTGGTGCAGAGCTTCCAGCGCCACGGCCTGGTCGTGGTAGTACCGACCGGACGTCTTGAGGTGCTCTTGCCAGCGGTCGCGGCCGATGGTCATCTCCATGATCTCCGACGTGCCTTCGTAGATCGTCGTGATGCGTACGTCGCGCTTGATCTTCTCGACCATGTACTCGTGGACGTAGCCGTAGCCGCCGAGTGCCTGGATCGCTGCGTCGGCAGCGGCATTTCCGGCCTCGGTTGCCATGTACTTGGCGATCGCACCCTCGGTGTTGAACAACGCTGTGTCGCTGTCGATGTGTTCGGCGGTCTCCTCGATGTAGGCGCGGGCGGCCTCGAGTCGGACAACGTTCGGAACGATCAGCTTGTGGGTGTAGCCCTGCTTCTGCGACAGGGGGCTTCCCGCCTGGATCCGCTCGACGGAGTACGGGATGGCGCGGTCGAGTGCAGCCCATCCGGCACCGAGCCCGAAGGCAGCCACCATCAACCTCGTGTAGCCGAACACCTGCTGGGCCTGTACGAGCCCCTGGCCCTCGACGCCACCGACGAGTCGATCGGCTTCGACCTTCACCTCGTCGAGGAAGAGCGCTGCAGTGTTGCTGAGGCGGATGCCGTGCTTGTTCTCGTGCTCGCCGTGCTCGAAGCCTTGCAGGCCCTTCTCGAGCACGAACCACGTCGGGCCCCCCGGCGCCTTGGCGAGTATCGAGTACAGATCGGCGACGCCGCCGTTGGAGATCCACTGCTTCTGCCCGGTGATGCTGTAACCGACGACGACTCCATCCTCGATCATGGGTGTCGCCACGGTCTTCAGGGCTCCGAGGTCACTGCCGGCTTCCGGTTCCGTGGCGCCGTAGGCCATCAGCAGGCCCTCCTCGGCGATGCGGGACATCCACTGCTTCTTCTGCTCGGGCGTACCACCGACAGTGATGGGGTCGCTACCGAGGAACGTGGCCAGCACGGCCGTGGCCACGCCGACGTCGATGCGGGCCATGCGCTCGCACACCCGGTAGATGTCGAATGCACCGCCGCCCATGCCGCCGTACTCCTCGGCGATGAACAGGAGCTGTACGCCGAGCTCGCTGCTGCACATCTTCAGGATCACGTCGGCCGGGAACTCGTCGCGCTGGTCGAGATCGATCAGCGCACTGTCGGGCAGCTCTCGACGAGCGAACTCGGTGATGGAGTCGAGGATCATGTCGAGGGTTTCTCGATCGAGTCCGGATCCGGAATTGAAATTCATGGCTTTCCCCTCTCGCGTCGAAGACACCTCGACGGCTGTACGGGCCCTAGGTCCGAAGTTACGGAACGCTTCGCCCGCTCGTCAGGGCCGATTGGCCCGAAATGGGCAGGAATTCATGGCCCTTATGCCCCTGTGCGAAGCTGGCCCGATGCTCACGTGGCACTCGCTCGGCGAGCGCGACCTGCCCGACTCCGGCGACTGGCTGGCTGCCGGCGAGGTCGACCGTGTGGCGATGATGCGCTTCACCAAGCGGCGTGGCGAATGGTTGCTGGCCAGGTGGACCGCGAAGCACGCGCTCGCCGCCGAGCTCGGCCTGGGACACGACGCCGCGTCGCTGGCCAGCATCGAGATCCGCACGATCATCGGCGGCGCGGCCCAGGGTGCACCGGAGGTGTTCGTCGCCGGCGTTCGCTGCGAGATCGGCATCTCATTGACCGACCGAGCCGACTGGGCCGTGTGCACGGTCGGTGCCGTCGACGAGCTCGGCTGCGACCTCGAGCTCGTCGAACCCCGCTCTGCGCAGTTCGTGCGTGACTTCCTCACGCCCCCTGAGCAGGCCGCAGTGGCCGACCCCCCGGTCGAGGCGTCGGGCGACGCAGTCGCCAACCTCATCTGGTCGGCCAAGGAGAGCGCCTTGAAGGTGCTGCGCACCGGTCTCCGTCGGGATACCCGATCCGTCGAGGTCTCCCTCCTGCCCGATCCGCCGGTCGACGGCTGGCAGCGGCTCAATGTGCGTACCGAGGAGGGTCGCGACCTACCCGGTTGGTGGCGGAAGTATGGCGACTTCTTGCT
>DATAJN010000442.1:0-1746 GCA_036262105.1 Ilumatobacteraceae bacterium | reverse complement strand
ATCCGGTCCCGATCGAACAGGTCGACTTCGATCGGTGAGGCTCCGGCGGCGCGCACGGCACTGGCTTTCGCCTGCGAGCGCACCACAGCGGTGACCCGGTGACCGGCCTCGACCAAGAGGGGCACGACTCGGCGCCCGAGTACCCCGGTTGCCCCTGTGGCGAACACTCGCTGACTCATGCCGCGACCTCCACGGGCCAGCTTAGGAAGTGGCGTCGGGATGCCAGTGGTGGATGACGGAGATCGGTGTTCTGGGTGGCTCGTCGGGCAGGTTGTCACCGAAGATCTCGCTCAGGAGCTCGTGTACAACCGGGTGAAGCCGCTCCTCGGCGAAGCGGTTGCAGTCCTCTTCCGACTCCCACATGTCCAGATATCGAAGCCCACCCTCAGGGCGCTCGATGGCTAGGTGAACGATGAGTCCCTTCGGCGGGTCGTCACCGAGGCCATCGGTGATGCGCCGGTAGAAGGCGGCGTCGATGGGCACATCCTGCGTGAACGCGTAGGTCATGGTTGCTCCTCGCTTGCTTGCTCGATAATTTGATCCGAATAGTTATCGGATGAAATACTGTCAGACCATGAACGAAGTTGTCCAGCCGCGCCGGCCGTACGACGCGACGACCCGTCAGACGCAGTCAGCGGCAACCCGTCAGCGGATCATCGACGCGGCCCGCGAACTGATCCTGGACCGCGGATACCGGGCAACGACGATCGCGGCCATCGCTTCGCGGGCCGACGTCAACAGCGACAGCGTGTACGCACTCGTCGGGCGCAAGCCCGTCGTGTTGCGTGAACTGATCGAGCAGGCGTTGTCGGGCACCGATCATGAAGTGGTCGGCGAGGAGCGAGCTCACATCAAAGCGATGCGAGCGGAGAAGGATCCGGCGAGGAAGTTGGCGATCTATGCACAAGGCATGTGCCAGATCCATCAGCGCCTGGCCCCGCTGTTCCTAGCGTTGCGCGATGCCTCGTCGACCGAGCCCGAGGCACAGGACGTGTGGCAGGAGGTCAGCGACCGTCGGGCAGCGAACATGCGCAAACTGGTGAAGGATCTTCGTGACAGCGGTGGGCTTCGTGCGGGCCTGTCGATCGACGAGGGCGCCGACATCGTCTGGGCGACCAACAGCCCCGAGTTGTACGTGCTGCTCGTTGTCGAGCGCGGCTGGCCGGTCGATCGGTTCGAGAAGTGGCTTGCGGAAAGTTGGTGCCGCCTGCTGCTCCGGTGATCGGTACTGTTTCCAGCGTGGAGGCACTGCAGGACGAGGTCGATCGGATCGTCCACGAGACGGGCTTTTCCGGAGTCGTGCGGATCGATCGCGGTGACCAAACCGAAGTGGCCAAAGCCTACGGATTGGCGCATCGCGGTCTGCAGGTGCCCAACACCTTGGATACGCAGTTCGGTATTGCCAGCGGAGTGAAGGGGCTCACCGCTCTGGCGGTGATCGGCCTTGTCGAGGATGGCTTGCTGCAGTTGTCGACAACGGCGCGATCGGTGCTCGGCGATCATCTGCCAATGATCGACGACGCCGTGACCGTCGAGCACCTGCTCGCGCACCGATCAGGGATCGGCGACTACCTCGACGAGGATACGGATCTCGACATCACCGCCTACCCGATGCCCGTGCCGGTGCAGGAGCTGGCGACGACTGAGCAGTACCTCGCCGTGCTCGGAGGGCATCCCACCAAGTTCGCACCGGGCGAGCGATTCTCGTATTGCAACGGCGGCTTCGTCGTGCTGGCGTTGATCGCC
>DATAJN010000441.1:0-1592 GCA_036262105.1 Ilumatobacteraceae bacterium | reverse complement strand
CCGGTCCAGATCACGCTGTCCTTCACCGTCGTGGGGTTCATCGCGGCCGTGTTGTTCGCGGAGGGCGGGTACGTAAACGGCGTTGTCGCCGGGATCCTTCTGCTCGCCAAGTCGACACTCGACGCGGCGGACGGGTCGCTGGCCCGGGCACGGGATCGGCCGTCGCGTGTCGGACGCTTCCTCGATTCGATCTGCGACTACGCCGTCAATGCCGCGGTGTTCCTCGGTCTCGCCGTGAACGGCGGGCTGACGATCCGCAAGGCCGGGGTGGCCGTGGTCGCCCTGGAATCAGCGACATGGCAGTGCTCGGCCTTCAGCTACTACTACGTCCGCTACCGCAACCTCACCGGGGGCGACACCACCAGCCAGCTGAACGAGTCGCAGTCGGAGGGCTACCCATGGGACAACCCACGTGTCGTCCACATCCTGCGGTGGGTCTACTCGATCCTTTTCGGCTGGCAGGATGCCTTGCTCGGCAAGGTCGACCGAGCGCTCACCCCCGACCCGGCGTCTCCGGTCTACCGCAGCAAGCGCCTCCTCACGGCCATCACGGTGCTTGGCCTGGGGTTCCAGCTGCTGTTGATCGCCGTCCTCGCCTGGTGGAACCGTGTCTCATGGGTGTTCGCCTTGTTCATCGTTGGGCTGAACGCGTACTGGGCGATCTTCATGGTGGTCCGCTATCGACTCGCGCGTCGTGAGTCGTTCCTGACGAGCAGATGAAGGATCAGCTGCCGTCTTACTGGTCGATGTCGACGGCGTACCACCAGGCCCGCAAGAACCTCTACCGAGGGATCATCACGGACTGTCGTCTGTCACCGGACGCGCTCATCGTCGATGCGGGATGTGGCGACGGGTTCTTCGGTGGCCTGATCGCCGAGGTCGTCGGGCCGGCGGCCCGCATCGTGGCGGCGGACTCCAACCTCGCACCGCTTCGCTCGTGCACGCTGCCGAGGAACGTCGTCCAGCTGTGCCTCACCGACATCGAGCGCGCCGGACTGCGGCACGGGACGTTCGATGTGGTGTGGATGTGCAGGAGCATGCACTCAGCGCTCGATCCGCAGCGGCGCGTGGACGCGCTGGCCGGGCTGTTGCGGCCCGGTGGACGACTGATCGTGGTCGAGAACGATCTGGCCGACTGGGTAATCGGCGCGTGGCCCGCGGACTTCGAGCGACGTCTCCGCGACGCGCTCGACCGGTTCGTGCAGCAACAGTGCAGCGACGGGTCCTCGAGCGACCGGTACTACGCGCCTCGTCATCTTCAGCATTGGCTGGCGCGCGCCGGGCTGCAGCGGATCACCATGCGCACCTATCCGATCGACGACGTCGTGCCGTTCGGCGACGCCGTGGAGACCTGGTGGCGAGCATGGCTGACCTGGTGCGGCGACGTGACCCGTCCCTTCCTCTCCTGCGCGGACCGCATCACGTTCTCCCGTGCCGCCGATCCCGAGAGCCCGGAGTACGCCTTACGGCGACCCGGGGTGATCTGCAGCGATCCGACGACCGTTGCATGGGGAGTCGCCCCATGACGACCCTCTATGTCCTGTGCGGTCTCCCCGGCGCAGGGAAGAGCACGTGGGCACGGGAGAACGCCG
>DATAJN010000440.1:0-3504 GCA_036262105.1 Ilumatobacteraceae bacterium | reverse complement strand
CAAGCTGCCGAAGGCGTTCGTGTTCGTCACCGACGTCGTGCGCTCCCCGTCAGGCAAAGCCGACTATCGCTGGGCCAAGCAGATCGCCGCCGACTCCCGCCCATAAACCCCCTGTGGAGTGCTTCCAGGCACCGGGGTCAGCGCGAAACACTCCACAGCCGCCTTGTGGAGTGCTTCCAGGCGCCCGCGTGCGCGCCAAACACTCCACAGGGCTCGGCGGAATGGGAGGCGGCGGGTTGGTGGACGAATAGCCTCCACCGTGTGAGCAAACGATCGTGGGACAGCGAGACCTTGCCGCACGGCGACGACAAGGTCACTGCTGTCCGCCAGATGTTCGACGCCATTGCTCCGCGATACGACCTCGTCAACCGCATCATGACCTTCCGGCTCGACGTGCGTTGGCGACGCAAGGCCGTGAGGTTGCTGGAACTGCCGCCCGGGAGCACCGTGATCGACCTGGCCAGTGGCACCGGAGATCTGTGCGCTGACCTTGCTCGCATCGGACATCAGCCACTGTCCTTCGACATCAGCTTTGGGATGTTGCTTGCCGATCGCAGCGGTGCTCCGCGAGTGCAGGCCGACATCTTGCGCTTGCCGTTGCCCGACCATGCGGTCGACGGGGCGGCGTGCGGGTTTGCGTTACGCAACCTCGTGGAGCTGCCCCGGTTCTTCGAGGAACTCGGCAGGGTCGTGCGACCCGGTGGGCGCATCGCTCTGCTCGACGTCGGCGTTCCTCACAGCAAAGTGATTCGGTGGGGCAACAACATCTACTTCGGCAAGGTCGTCCCGAAGATCGGCGCGTTGCTCAGCGATGGCGCCGCGTATCGATACCTGCCCAAGAGCGTCGCCTATCTCCCACCGCCAGCGCAGATGCTGGCCGACTTGCGCGCGGCTGGATTCGCCGACGCGGAGCACCACCAACTCAGCGGTGGCATCACCCAGTTGCTGCTCGGTACCAGGAACTGAGACGCATGCGAGCAGTCAGCCGGCCGCTCGACCGCGATGTCGACCTCAACGACATCGCCCGGGGCGATGGCTATCTCTTCGTGCGGGACGGAATCGGTGTCGCCGGGCGCGGTGTCGCCGCCAGAGTCCCGATCGACGACGTGCCGGCCTTCCTCGCCGCCATCGAACACGATGATCAGGCCGGCGGCGCCCGACCGCTCGCCATGGGCGTGGTGCCGTTCAAGCCTGGGTCGCCCTGCGACCTCGTGGTCCCGGCAATGGCGGTGGTCAAGGCAGCTGATGGTCGTCGCTGGGTGACAACGATCGACGACTCGCCTCTCGATCTCGACACACCGTCGCGGCCACAACCTCGGGCACAGAGCTTCACGACCGAACCACTCACACCGATCGACCGGTACCTCGCCGCTGTCACCGCAGCCCGCGACGCCGTACGCGACGGGCTGTTGGTGAAAGCAGTCATTGCCCGCGAGATTCGGGTGAGCAGCGACGAGCCGATCGACATCCATGCCGTCCTGCTGCGATTGCGGGCGTCGTTCGGGTCGAGCTTCCGCTACTCGATCGACGGCTTCGTCGGAGCGATGCCCGAGCTGCTGGTGACGGTGCAGGGCAACACCGTTCAGGCCCAACCGTTCGCCGGCACGACGCCGCGAACCGGCGACCCCGACACCGACGAACGCGCCGCGGCCGAGCTGCTGGCCAGCGCCAAGAACCAGACGGAACATCGGGTGGTGATCGACATGATTCACGACACCTTGCTGCCGTGGTGCAGCTACCTCGATTGGGAACCGGAGCCTTCGATCATCGCCGTGGCCAACGTCCAACACCTCGGCACGCGCATGGAGGGTCACCTGTCCGACCCAAGACCCAACGTGCTCGATCTCGTGCGAGCTCTTGCACCCACACCGGCCGTGGGTGGTTTTCCGAGGGAAGCGGCGCTGGATTTGATCGAACGCGTCGAAGGCTTCGAGCGCGGCCGCTACGCCGGGTCGGTCGGCTGGGTCGATTCACAAGGCGACGGCACGTGGGCGGTTGCCTTGCGGTGTGCCGAGTTCTCCGCCGATCGTCGTTGTGCACGCCTGGTTGCCGGTGGTGGAATCGTCGCCGACAGCGAACCGCTCGCCGAGCTGGCCGAAACGCAAGCCAAGTTTCAAGCGATGCTGTCTGCGATTGTCAGGCCATAGCATTCAGTCGAGGGCGGCAACCACCGCATTGTTGAGAGCCGCGTGCACTGTGACGTTCTGGCGGCGATCGGAAGCAATGCGCACCACGCACGTGTCGGGCTCGTCGTAGGCACCGGAAAGACCTCGCGCCGAGTTCGTCGCGTACGAGCGCAGACCCAGTGCTCGGGCGACCTCGACCACGTCGGTGCCGTGCGGAGTGCCGAACAACTTCTCGAAGCGCTCTGCAGGCAGCGCCGATGCCTGAGGAAGGAACGAGAAGATCGCCCCACCGTCGTTGTCTGTGACGACGATCGTGAGGTCGAGCTCACGGGCCTGCAGCGCGGCCAACGACGACAGGTCGTGGCAGAAGGCGACGTCGCCGAGCAACACCGTGGTCGATGCACGACTGCCGAGCGCAACGCCGATCGCGGTAGCAATCACTCCGTCGATGCCATTCGCACCGCGATTGGCATGCACAGTGATATCGCCCCGCGGCGTGCCGAACCACTCCACGTCGCGAACTGGCATCGACGAGGCGACGACGAGATGCCCACCCGGCGGCACATGTGCGGTGACCGCCAGTGCGGTACCGGGCTCCGAGAGGCACCGCTCCGCTCTCAACGCCGCGTAGAGAACGTCGCGCGCCGTACGGTCTGCTGCGACCCACCCATCTCGCCAGGCTGCGACCGGCCGAGCCGTGGCGTGGGCAGCAAGCCTCGTGCACAACTCTCCGATCGGCGCGTGCACTTGTCGCGCCCCGACGAGGTTGGGATCGGAAATCAAACCGACCGGTGAAACGGCCACGTGTGTGGCGCTCGATTCCGCCAGCCATTGGGACAGCACCTTCGACGCCGGCGGCATCCCCAATTGCAGCACCGCCGCGGGGCGGTGTGCATCTGCAAAGCCACGATGCCGCAACAGCGCGTCGAACCGTACGACGGCGGAATCGAGCGTCTGACAGCCCGACAGCGCATCGGCCAGCACTGGCCAACCGGTTGCGTCGGCGAGCGCATCGACAGCCTTCGGCTGGTCGACCCCGTTTCCGGCCACGATCACGCCGTGGGCCATGCCCAACATGTCGAGCAATCCATCGATGTCGAACGACCGCCGCCGGCGCGGTACAGGCGGCTCGGCATCGGGCAGCGGGCCGACGACCCCGACGAGCGGCTCCCGAAAGGCAAGGTTGAGGTGCACGGGACCGGGCGCGTCGTCGCCGGCACGACGCCAGGCCGTCGAGGCAACCGATCTCCACGACGACCGTTCCTCGTCGAGGGCTACGCCAGGGTCGTGGAACCAGCGCACGGCGCTGCCGTACAGGTCGGTCTGCTCGATGGTCTGCGGCGCGCCCACACCGTGCAGTTCCGGAGGGCGATCGGCG
>DATAJN010000439.1:0-6013 GCA_036262105.1 Ilumatobacteraceae bacterium | reverse complement strand
GGCTTGCACCTCGTTACTGGGGCGCGCTGCACGAGGAGCGCCGAGATCTGTGGGCCGCGTTTCCCGATCCTGAACAGCGGTCGGCGCCGGCCTACCGGCGGTGGTGTCGCGAGGCGTTCACGTTCGACGACATGCCATTGCTGCTCGCCGCGCCGGAGGTGGCGATCAGTCAGGTCGTCGTGGCCGACGTGCTGCGCGATGACGGGCTCAACCTCGTCGGCTACCTCACCCACCAGTCGGGTCTCGGCGACGTGGCCCGTCGCTTGCGAGATGCCGCGGGCCAGGCCGGGCTCGCTCACAGCGCCGTCGCCACCTACCGAACCGCCAGCCCCACCGACGACACCGATCAGGTCGACAACCGCGTCGAGTTCACCAACTCGTTGTGCGTGGTGACCGCCGACCAGTTCCCCTTCCTGGCGGCAGACATGCCGGCGCTCTTCACCGCCACACGGAGGATGATCGGCTACTGGTTCTGGGAGCTGGAACACGTGCCGTTGCACATGCGCCAGTCGATCAACCTCGTCGACGAGATCTGGGCGGGCTCCCGGTTCGTCACCGATGCCTTCGCTGCCGTGTCGCCTGTGCCGGTACGCCACGTGCCCATCCCGGTCGCCGAGCCGCACGCATCGCCTCGCCGACGCGGCGACTTCGCCCTCCTCGCCGACGTGGACGAGCGGCCACTCTTCCTCACGACGTTCGACCACCTCAGTGTCACCGAACGCAAGAACCCGGTCGGTGTCATCGAGGCGTTCCGTACGGCGTTCACGCCCGACGAGGGCCCACTGCTGATCATCAAGACGATGAACGGTCATCAGCGATGGGCCAACCATCAGCGGGTGCTCGCCGCTGCCGACGGGCGTGGCGACATCCGCGTGTGGGACGAGACGCTCGAACGCGCCGACCAGATGGCTCTCGTCGCATCAGCAGACTGCATGATCTCGTTGCATCGCAGTGAGGGTCTCGGGCTGCACCTCGCCGAGGCGATGTGGCTGGGGACACCGACCATCGCCACCCGGTACTCCGGCAACCTCGATTTCATGAACGACGAGAACTCCTTGCTGATCGAAGCCGAGCTCGTACACGTCGAACACGGCGAGGGGGTCTACCCGCCAACCTCACGGTGGGCCGCGCCCGACCTCGACGAGGCAGCAGCGGCGATGCGTCGCGTGGCGAGCGACGGTGAACTGCGTTCACAGCTGGCGGTTGCGGGTCGGCAGTCGATGGAGCGCCAGCCCACCCTCGCCGAGACGGGTAGGTTGATCAGCCAGCTACTGCTCGGGGGAGAATGACGCCATGGGAGTTCGAAGCCAACTGAGCTGGCTCGTGAAGGGCCGGGGTGCAACGCAGTCCACGCTGGAGTTGCTCACCACGGATCTGCAAGCTCTGCAGCAGAAGGTCGCAGCAATGGAGACCCACGTGTCGTCGTTGAGCAAGGAGCTTCCGCTGCTGCGCGATCGCCAACTCGACGAGTTCGACAAGGTGCGCGCCTCCGTGGCGGCCGCCACCGACGATCTGATGGCCAGGGTCGATGCACTCCGTCAGGGCATCGACAAGGCGTGAGTGATTCTGCCGAGACTCCCGAGCAACGCCTCGCCCGCTGGACTGCAACAGACGCTGCACTCGGTATCGCCGCGGAGGCCGAGCAACTGGAGTCGAAACTGGCGGAGCGCGACTCGGAGATCGACGACCTCCGGGCCCGGCTCGGCCAGCTCACCAATCGGGTCGCCCAACTCGAGGCGGAGAACGCCGACATGCGTCGCGTCGCCAGCCGCGTGCCGTTCACCAGTCTCGCCCGACGCGTGTATCGCCGGGTCCGTTCCACGGCTGCTCGCCGTCTACGACGATGACGATGGTCAGCGTGATCGTGCCGAGCATCGGCACCACTGGAGAGGTCGGCGGTGAAGGTCGCACCTTCGTGGTCGAGGCCGTCAGGTCGGTGCTGGCGAGCGCCAAGGTCGACATCGAGGTCATCGTCGTCGCCGGCCGAGAGATGCCTGCCGTGGTCGCCGACGAGCTCGACCAACTCAGCCCTCGTGTCCGCCTCGTCGACCACCGCGAGGCGTTCAACTTCTCCACGGTCATCAACCTCGGTGCCGCCCATGCAACGGGCGACCATCTGCTGATGTTGAACGACGACACCGAGGTGATCAGCCCCGACTGGCTACGGCTGATGCTCGACGCCTGCGGCAGCGGCGTCGGTGCGGTCGGCGCCAAGTTGGTGTTCGAGAACGGCACCTTGCAGCACGCTGGCCACACCTATCGCACATCGCTCGACCACGTCGGCTTCGGGCTTCCCGGCAACAGCCCCGGCCGCAACGGCGTCCTCACCAAGCGGCGCGAGGTCGCCGGGGTGACGGCGGCGTGCATGCTGACGCCGTATTTCGTGTTCGACGCCGTGGGTGGGCTCACCACACGACTCCCCGGCAACTACAACGACGTCGACTACTGCATGAAGTTGCGAATGGCCGGCTGGTCGATCGTCTACGAACCGGCCGCCGTGCTCTACCACTTCGAATCGCAATCGCGGGTCGCGGGCATCAAGCCCGAGGAGATCGAGTTGATCCAGCGACGCTGGCTCACCCACCTCGTCGACGACCCGTTCACCCCCGCCGCGGTGTAGCCGGAGACAAGTCACGAAATCTCCGGCAGGACCGGAGAATCGGTGACTTGCGGCGACGTCGTCGCCAGCCATCGGCCGCTACACTTGGTGACCTCAGCGTTTCACCAAGTGGAGATGATGATGAGAACCGAGACGTTCCGAGTGTCGACATCTGGCCAGATGAGCCTGCCCGCGGCCGTCCGCCACCGATGGAACCTTGGAGAAGGCGGGCAGGTCGATGTCATCGACCTTGGATTTGGCGTGCTCACAGTTCCGGTGGGCGAGGCTCGACGATTGCTCGACGAGATCCTTCCGGCGCAGGACCACTACGCGGCCGTCGATGCTGATGACGATCCCGATCTCGCAACCTCGTGACGGTCATCCTCGACGATCACTTGATTCGCGACTGGCTGGCTCGGCGAGATCAAGCGCTGGTTGATGCGGTCGACAGTGAGCAAGTGGCCACGACCAACCTTTGGTACGCGCGGCTGTGCAAGAGCGCTGCGCGCGCAACGGGTGGGGCGATGCTCGCAGGGTGGCGCCACGACGAGCGACGTGCTCTGATCGCCGGTCTCGTTGCCCTGCCCGACGACATCATCGTGGTGCCGATGCGACAGCTTGCGTGGAGGATCGGTGAACTTGCCGCAGATCACACAGGCCTTTCGACGCTCGGAGCGGAGGCGGTCGCTGCAGCCCTGGACCTGAATGCTCGCCTCATCGTGTCAGCGCGCGACGATGGACCGGGCATTCGCCAATGCTGCATGTCGCTCGGTGTCGCCTACGACGCGCTGGCGAGGCCGGTGTAGGGGAACCACGGTCACACGGAGCCACGATGGCCGCGTGCGACCAAAGTTGGGCGCATCAGCGGTCGATCGGCACGACCTCGTCGAAGCGGGCATACGGGGTCCACACCGTTCGTGCCCCCGTCGCGGCGAGTGCAGAAGACAGGGCGCGGCCGGCGGCATCGAACCCGCCGTTGGCGCGATCACGGCATTCTCGCCAATGCCCGGCCGACACCGCTGCGGCGGCGAGCGACACGTGGGTGCACTCCCGCTCGATCAGCAGGTCATTGCCAGAACTCGGCGTCGCCACGCGCAGGCCCTCCAACTCGTACCAGCGGTAGTTGGGCACATCCCACCCGGCGTGCACGACGACGTCGTTGTCGTCGGCGATCAACGAGCCAGCCAAACCCGTTCCGGGCGAGAGGGCCAACCCGGCCAACGTCTCCAGCCAATCGTGAGTGAGATCGGATCGCGGCACGAGCCCCGGCGCCACCGAGACGAGCACAGCGCACGGGTAGGCGTTGAATGCCCGATCGAGGGCGGCGGCGATCGACCAGTCCCCGGGCACCGGCAGCAACTCCCAACGCTCGCCAGCGGCTTCGTCGAGCAGGTGGACGAGCTCGCCGGGCAACGAGGCTGGATGGGTCACGACGAGTCGAGTGTTGGGATGCGTCGTGCGCAGGCTCTCCGTCGTCGCCGCCGCCGCAAGGCGATACGGTCGCGACGCGCCCCCCTCGGCGCGTGTCGGCACGACAACCGTGATCGTCGTGTCGGCCGGGATGTTGCGCAGCAATCGATAGGTGCCCTCGACAGGGCCGTGCATCACCTCGACGTCGTACCCCAATCGATCGCACTGCTCCTGCACCGCTTGGCGCCCGCGCGCAACCGCGCCGTTCAGCGTCGAGCTGGCCCGCGAGACCGAACTGGAGATGTTGCGCCAGTGGTACGAGAGGAACGGGAGGTGCACGACTCGCCGGCCGCGGGCGGCAATCAACTCCGTGGCGCGCAGGATGAGATCGTGATCCTGCGATCCGTCGAAGCCGGTGCGGAACCCGCCGACCTCGGTCACCACATCGTGCCGAAGCACCGACAGATGGCAGGTGTACATCGACGAACGGAAGCGCTCGGGCGACCAGTCGGGCTTCAGAAAATGAGCTGACTCGCGGCCGTCGGCCAGCACGTGAGCTTCGTCGCTGTAGACGTAGTCGACATCGGCTGTTGAATCGACTGCTGCCGCCATCTTTTCCAGCGCAGTGGGAACCAGCGCGTCGTCGTGATCGAGCAGCGCGATGAACTCGCCGCGGGCCATCGCCAGTGCGTCGTTCGACGCAGCGACGATCCCTCCGTTGGTTGCTCGACGCAACACGCGTATTCGTGGGTCGGCTGCTTCCAAGGTTTCGAGAACGTTGCGCACCTCGGGTCGCGTCGAACAATCGTCGACGACACACCACTCCCAATCGGCGAACGTCTGCGTCCGCACGCTGTCGATGCAGGCGAGAAACGCCCCGAGCGGTGGATCGTAGACGGGGGTGAGGATCGAGAATCGGGGACTGATGGTCGTCGATGCTAACGACCACTGGTACTGTGACGCCCGATGTGCCGAGTGTTCGTGAGCGGGCGCGGCAACGTCTTCATGAGAGAAATCGCCGAGCACTTGGTGGAAGCCTTGGTGCTGGCCGGTCGCCACGGCGAGCTCGTGATCGACGATCTGCCCGAGGGCGCCGATGACCCGATGCACAACCTGGTCGTCGCCCCGCACGAGTTCTTCGTGCTGTCACCGGCGGGCGAGACCGACCGTCTCCGAGCAGCGGCTGCGTCGGTCTGCATCAACACCGAGCAGCCCGGCACCCCGTTCTTCGACTTGGCGATGAAGTACGCGTCGCGCGGCCCGGTGGTGCTCGACATCAATCGCTTCTCGCTCGACGCAATCCGCCGTCAGGGGATGGTCGCCGTGCATCTGCCGCTCGGCTACACACCGTCGATGGATGCATGGGGAGGCGCTCAGGGCGAGCGTCACGTCGACATCGGGTTCCTGTCGGGTCGAACACCGCGACGAGAGCAGTTCATCGCCGGGGCCGGCGGGATGCTGTGGGAGTGGCGCACCGATCTACGGTTCTTCAGTTGGCACCGGCCGATCCTCGGTGAGGGCCCGTCGTTTGCCGCAGGCGCTGCCAAGTTGGCTGCGCTCGCCGACACCAGGATCCTGCTCAACGTGCATCGCGGCGAGGAGCCGTACTTCGAATGGGCACGTGTGGTCGAGGCCATCGCCAACGGGTGCGTTGTCGCCAGCGAGACCTCGGTCGGCTTCGAGCCGCTGGTTCCCGGTGTGCACTTCCTCATGGCACCGTTCGAACATCTCGCCGAGCAGGCCGTCGCCCTTGCGTTCGACGAACCGCGTCGCATGGCCATGGCCGAAGCTGCGTACAAACTGACCAGCACCGATCTGTCGCAAACCGAATTGCTGCAAGCAGCACTCACCGAGGCCGCAGTCGCGGCGCGGCGGACTGGTCGCTCCCGCTCGTCGCATCGACCGCGGCGGTCGAGGTCGGCCACGCCGGCCGTGCCATCCCATGAGCTGCGCAAGGCAGTCAGCGAGCTGAAGGCCGCGTACCTCGCCCAGCTGCAGTTGACC
>DATAJN010000438.1:0-7055 GCA_036262105.1 Ilumatobacteraceae bacterium | reverse complement strand
TCGTAGAGCGGGCGCAAGTACGGTTTGGCAAGCGTGTCGCCGGGGACCGACACGGTGTGGATGATCGTGTCGAGCGTTGCTCCGTGGTTCATCATCGCGATGACGTCGGCGACCAGCTTTTCGAGCGCCGCAGCGATGTCGCCGAGCACGACCGCGATGCGCGCCTGCCCCGCGATCGGCAACCCGTGGGCGGGCACGAGCAACTCCGGACCGGCGGCGATCATCGAGCGGAGCGCCGCCGCCCACTCGAGCGGGTAGCGCTGCACCTTTTGTGGATTGCCGGCGTTGGGGAAGTTCCAGATCACGAAGTCGCCGGCCATGATCCACTTCCGGTCCGGCAGCCACGCCCACAGATGATCGTCGGTTTCGCCCCGTGCGTGACGAAGCTCGATCGTTGTGTCGCCGACGTTCATGCTGTGGCGATCATCGAACGTCTCGGAAGGGCGCAGCGTGGTGGTCGGCAAGAACCGTCTGGCGTCGGCGATGTCGACGCGGGCACCTCCCTCGGCCTCACCGATCGACAGTTTCAGTTCGCCCGGTATTCCACCGAACTGTCGAGCGTTGATGATGAGGTTCCAGTTGTTGGTGTAGTCGTACCGATCCAGCCGCGCGGCCACGTTCTGATGACCGACGACGGTCGGCTCGTCGTCAGCGAAGAAGGTGCTGCCACCGACGTGGTCGGCGTGACCGTGTGTGTAGACCAAGTGGCCGACTCGTCCCGGCCGCCAGCTCCTCAGCGCCTCGCGCACTGCCTGGCCGGTGTGCACCCCGGAGGAATCGAAGCAGACCAGCCCGTCACCGGTGTCGAGGGCGATGCAATGACTGAAGCTCTCGACGATCGCCAAGTCGTCGGCGAGCTCGCTCAGCTCGTTGGTGACTCTGTTGATCGGCTGGTCGACCAGACCGGAGTCGATGATCCGTGACGAGATTTCCAGGAGGTCGGCCATACGTCCACCGTACTCAGCCGACGGTGACGGCCAATAGAGCCCAGTTGGTCAGGCGCGGGGGAGGCCGAGCACCCTCTCGCCGATGATGTTGCGCATCACGTTCGACGTTCCGCCCATGATCGTGTAGCCGGGCGCGTAGATGAGGCCTTGAGTGACCGAATCCCATAGCGTCGCCTGCGCCCCGAGCGTGCGCGCCACGAACTCGGCGACTCGAACCTCGTGCTCGGTGCCGAAGCACTTCGTCGCCGCACTGAAACCGACGGGCGCCTGGCGCAGAACCTCGCGGATCACCAGGAGACGCCCGATGCGGTAGCCGATCTCCAGGGCAGCTATCTCCTGTCGAACGAGTGGATCGCTTCGGTCGGCTTGATCCAAAGCCATCTTGTAGAGCGCGTAGTTGGAGACGAGCCGGTCGATGCCGCCGCGCTCGTGCTCGAGCTGTCTCATCGTCTGCTTGAATGCGGCACCCTCTACGCCGACGAGATTGTCGACCGGCACGCGAACATCGGTGTAGAAGACTTCGCAGAAGTGGTGATTGGTCGTCATGTCCTTGATCGGGCGGATCTCGATGCCAGGGGTGTCCATCGGGACGATGATCTCGCTGATGCCCGCGTGCGGAGGGCCCTCGGTGGTTGTGCGACAGATCAGGTAGCAGAAGTCGGCGACCTCACCGAAACTCGTCCAGATCTTCTGACCGTTGATCAGCCACGAATCGCCGTCGCGCACGGCGGACGTCTTCAAGGCGGCCAGGTCGGAGCCCGCGTCGGGCTCGCTCATACCGATGCACCACGTGGTTTCCCCTGAAAGGATCTTGGGCAGGAACTCGGCCTGCTGGTCGGGGCGCCCGTAGGTGATGAGGGACGGGCCCATCTGCCGATCGGCGAACCACATCGCCGCGATCGGCGCGCCTGCCTTGATCATCTCCTCGCCGACGATCAACCGCTCGATCGGTGGGCGTCCTCCACCCCCGAACTCCTTCGGCCAGGTCATGCCGATCCAACCTTGGGCTGCCATCTCCTTGGCAAAGTCTTTCGAGAAGCCGTTGATCCACGAATCGTTCTGCCTGCCGTACGCAGAGACGGCATCGTTCGCCACTCGACGTGCCCGCTCTCGCAGCTCGACCTGCTCGGGCGTCCACGTGAAGTCCATCGCTGACGATGCTAGGTGAAGGAATCGCCTCGCCCATCCGGCTAGCCTGTACAAGTCCCATACAAGTGAGCGCGCTTCGAGCGAGCAAGGATGAGTGCTGTGGCGAAGATCAAGGTCGAAAATCCCATCGTCGAGATGGACGGCGACGAGATGACACGGATCATCTGGCAGTTCATCAAGGACAAACTGATCCTGCCGTACCTCGACATCGAGCTCGACTACTTCGATCTCGGCATCGAGAGCCGCGATGCGACCAACGACCAGGTCACCATCGATTCCGCAAATGCGACCAAGCGTCACGGCGTCGCAGTGAAGTGCGCGACGATCACCCCCGACGAGGCGCGCGTCACCGAGTTCGGTCTGAAGAAGATGTGGAAGAGCCCCAACGGCACGATCCGCAACATCCTCGGCGGTGTCATCTTTCGTGAACCGATCGTGATCTCGAACATCCCGCGCCTGGTTCCGGGGTGGACGAAGCCGATCGTGATCGGCCGTCATGCACACGGCGATCAGTACAAAGCAACTGACTACAAGGTGCCCGGCGCGGGAACGGTGATGATGACGTACATCCCCGCCGACGGCAGCGAGCCGGTCGAGATGAAGATCGCCGACTTCGGCGCCGACGGTGGCGTGACGATGGGGATGTACAACTACAACGACTCGATCAGAGACTTCGCCAGGGCCTCGCTGCGCTACGGCCTGATCCGCCACTACCCCGTCTACCTCAGCACCAAGAACACGATCCTGAAGGCCTACGACGGTTCCTTCAAAGACATCTTCGAAGACGTCTACCAGACCGAGTTCAAGGCCGAGATGGATGCCGCCGGCCTCACCTACGAGCATCGCCTGATCGACGACATGGTCGCCGCGGCGATGAAGTGGGAAGGCGGCTACGTGTGGGCGTGCAAGAACTACGACGGCGACGTGCAAAGCGACACGGTCGCCCAGGGTTTCGGCTCGCTGGGGTTGATGACGTCTGTGCTGATGACCTCCGACGGCAAGACGGTCGAGGCCGAGGCAGCCCATGGCACGGTCACTCGCCACTACCGCGAGCACCAGAAGGGCAACAAGACCTCCACAAACCCGATTGCGTCGATCTACGCCTGGACACAGGGCCTGACGTACCGCGGCAAGATGGACAACACCCCGGCCGTGGTCGACTTCGCCCAGGCGCTGGAGCGCGTATGTGTCGAGGCCGTCGAGGCCGGTGAGATGACCAAGGATCTGGCGATCCTCATCGCCAAGGACGCGCCGTACTTGGCTACCGAAGAGTTTCTCGACGCCCTCGATCGGCGCCTGCAGACCGCGATGTCGTGACGCGCGCACCTCGCCCGGTGTGATCTGCCCGTCTCGCGGCGGCGTATGGTCGCGACGCAGGAGGTCAAACCGATGGTGGCATGGGAGGCCCCTGGGCCGGGATATTGGGAGCTCGACCGATCGCATTTCGTTGGCGGGGCGACACCGCTCATCCAACACATTCAGACCCGGTCGATGCCGGCCGGCATGCGCAAGGTCTTCGCTGAACTCGGCACCCCTGCCGACACGCTCGACTGCGCATTCGTCAACGGGTTCTTCTACACCCGTCTGCGCCCGCTGGTCGGCGCCGACCGGCCGGTCAAGAAGCTCCCGCATGCTCTCGTGTTGAGGGCAGTCTCGCGACTTCACCCCGAGTTCCGACGCCGCACGAAGGCAGCCGTGAAGGTGAGGGCCGAACGACCATGGCGCAAGATCATCGCCGACTGGGAGAACGGAGGGCGGGCGAGGATCGAATCGCGGAACCTGGCTTTCCAGAAGGTCTCCCTCGGCGAACTCGATGATGCGACGTTGATCGAGCACGTCAGCGAACTGCTCGAGCACTGCTGCGCGAGTTGGGAGCATCACTTCTGGTTGCACGGTTACGACCTCGGCCCGATCGGCATGTACCTGGCCGATTGCCGCGAGTGGGGCATCGAGCCGGCGGACGCCATCCCGTTGCTGGAGGGCGCGTCGCCGTCGACGTCTGAGCCGACCCGCGTCGCGGCCCATTTGCGAAGTGCGGTCGTGACCTCCGGTCGCTCGCCGACCAGTCTCGATGATGTCAGGGCGATCAGCACGGAGGTTGCCGACGATCTCGACCGATACCTCGAATACCGCGGAGCCATCATGGTCAGCCGCTACGACCTGGACGGCGTGACGCTCGCCGAGATGCCCGACGTCGTGCTGTCGACGATCCTCCATGGGGTCGAGCGACCGGTCGCTGATGGTCTGCAGCACCGGATCGAGCTCATCAGGTCTCGCCTGCCGGTCGCGCACCAGATCGACTTCGATCACCGGCTGGAAGAAGCTCGTTCGGCGATGAACCTCCGCGACGACAATGGGCCTACGACCGCGGAGTGGCCGCTCGGACTCCTGCGGTTGGCCCTGCTCGAGGTCGGGCGGCGAATGGTTGCCGGGGGGTTCGCCAGTCAGCCCGCCGACGCCCTCGAACTGCACCCCGCAGAGATCAGTGTCGCCGCAGTCACCGGTGGCGGGCCGACGTCGAGTGAACTCGGTCGCCGGCGCGTGCGCCGCTATGAGCTTGCCGAGCTCGAGGCACCGATGTCACTCGGCGAACCCGAGCCGGCCCCGCCGCTGGACTTGCTGCCCAAGCCGCTGGCCGAGCTCGTCCAGATGGTGCAGTTGGTCATCGAACAACTGGGGATGAGTGGCGACCGACCGATGAGTGGTCTCGTCGGCGTTGGGGTCGGCGACCGGATCTTTCGCGGCCGAGCGTGCAGGGCCGACTCGCCGGAGCAGGCCATCGATCGACTGCGCCCGGGCGATGTGCTCGTCGTGCCGTGCACCACACCGGCCTACAACTCCGTTCTCACGCTGGCCGGCGCGGTAGTGACTGCCGATGGCGGGCCGCTCAGTCATGCTGCGGTGTTGGCCCGCGAGCTCGGCATACCAGCAGTCGTCGGAGCTCGAGGTGCGTTGACGGAACTACCCGATGGCGCGTTGATCGACGTCGATCCCGTCGCCGGCGTCGTACGCATCGTCGCTGAACCGTAGGGCGCGACGATGGCATGGGAGACTTCCCGCCATGCGCGCCGTCGTACTTCGCTCTCATGGTGGTCCCGATTCGCTGACGATTGAAGATGTCGCCGATCCGATCGGCGGGCCGGAGGACGTGATCGTTCGGGTGCGCGCCACGGCCCTCAATCGCGCCGACCTGTTGCAGGTGATGGGGATGTATCCGAATCCTCGACCTGCGGCCCTCGAGATACCCGGCCTCGAATTTGCCGGAACCGTGGAACTGGTTGGCGAGCGAGTGACGATGTGGAAGCCGGGCGATGAGGTGATGGGGATCGAGTCGGGCGGTGCCTATGCCGAGAAGATCGCTACCCACGAGCGTCAGTTGATGAGTGTGCCGCGTGTCGTTGGTGTGGCTGACGCCGCGGCGATACCCGAAGTGTTCCTCACGGCGTGGGATGCACTGGTGCTGCAGGGAGGTCTGACGTCCGGGCGTTGGGCACTCGTGCATGCCGGCGCGTCGGGCGTAGGTACCGCCGGCATCCAGATCGCCAAGGCCATCGGTGCGCGCATTGCGGTCACCTGCTCGTCGGGGAAGATGGAGCTGTGCCGCTCCCTCGGCGCCGACCTCGTGTTCGAGCGATCCCCGGCGAACTGGCTCGCCGAAGGGAAAGCGGCGGTGCCCGACGGCTTCGACACCATCCTCGACGTCATCGGTGGCGAGGAGATCGATCGCAACCTGCAGTCGGTGGCGGTGAAAGGCCACATCGTCCAGGTCGGCTTGATGGGGGGAGGCAACGTTCCCGTGAACGTCGGCCTCCTCATGGGCCGCCGTGCCACCTGGATCGGTACCACGTTGCGGGTGCGCCCGCTCGAAGAGAAGGCTGCGCTGGCTCGGCGCTTCGCGGCCGAGATGCTGCCCTTGTTCGACTCCGGTGCCCTCAAACCGGTGATCGACAGCCGCTACCCGTTCGACCAGATCGCCGACGCCCACCGGCACATGGCAGCGAACGCCAACGCCGGCAAGATCATGGTCGACATCGGCTGAGCCGCTGTTCGTCAGGCGACGGTGACGGTGCGGCCATGTCATCTGGGCCACGTCGACCGATCCGTGCAGCCGCGGAACGCTACGTATCGTTCCGCGGCTGCACAGTTCGAGCCAGCCGCCTTCGACCCGTGATTTCCCGCCCCCGCATGACTGCCAGTGATCGGCGCTCCTTCCGGTACTTTTACCGGGCTAGCTTGATATAAGGAAGCGGCGCCTCTTGTACTTCGCTGTTGTAGCCCCGTAACAACTTGCTGCCTCGCTACGCGACCTTTATGGAGCGGGTGTGGTAGCCGGTTGCGCCGTCGGGGTCTGGCGGGGCAACGTCGGCGGTCTGGGTGTTGCCGTCCTTGTCGGTGGCGCGGACCTGGATCTTGTACTTGCCCGGCTTGGCATCCCAATCGAGCACCCACTGCCGCCATGCGTCGTCCGCGACGTCATTGCCCAGCCGAGCCTCCTGCCAATCACCATCGTCCACACGGACCTCGACCTTGGCCACGCCGCGATGCTGTGCCCAGGCGACGCCGGCGATCTTGGCCGCGCCGGCAGCAACCTGCTCGCCGTCGCGAGGCACATCGATGCGCGACTGCGTCTTGATCGGCCCGTCGCGGGCCCAACCACGCGGCACCCAAAAGCCTTGTGCGGCATCCCAGGTTGTCAACTTGATGTTTCGCAACCACTTCGTGGCGCTGACGTATCCGTACAAGCCCGGCACGACGAGTCGTGCTGGGAAGCCATGTTCAAGCGGCAAAGCCTCGCCGTTCATCCCCAGCGCGATCATCGCATCGCGGCCATCGAGCGCCACCGACACCGGGAATCCCGAGGTCCACCCGTCGAGGCTGGTGCTGTAGACCTGCTCAGCGCCCTTGTGCACGCCCGCTTCCTTCAGCAGATCCGCCAGCAACACGCCCTGGAAGGATGCG
>DATAJN010000437.1:0-13427 GCA_036262105.1 Ilumatobacteraceae bacterium | reverse complement strand
ACGTGATGATGGCGGCGACGCCGGCCATCAGCCCGCACATGACATACACCGAGATCAGCACCGATTTGACGGGGATGCCCGTTCGCCGCGCGGCCTCGGGATTTCCACCGGTCGCATAGATCCACCGACCCCACACCATTCGGGTCAACATCACCGCGACCAGAACTCCGATTCCAAGCACCAGGAAGGCCGAGTAGGGCACCCAGCGGAACGAGCTGTTGCCCAACGTCCGCACGAGCGATGGCACCCCGCGCTTCGGCTTGCCGCCCGAGAACTGCAGGGCCAGCCCGCGAGCGATGCTGAGCGTCGCCAGGGTGATGATGAAGGGATGAGGAAGACGTCCCCAGACGTACACGGCGCCGTTGACGAAGCCGACCGCGGCACCGCTAGCGATCATCACGAGGATGACAACCCAGCCGGAACTGCCATGGGCGTAAGCGATCGCCCCCAACACGGAAGCCAGGGCGAGCGTCGAACCAACGGAGAGATCGATGCCTCGTGTGAGGATCACCATCAACTGGCCGATCGCCAGCACGGCGATCGCTGCGGTCTGCGACAGCAGGTTGCCGGCGTTGCCGGTGGTGAGAAACACGGGGGATAGGAACCTCATTGCCACGATCAGCCCGGCAAGTATCAGCACCGGACCGAGTCGGATCACCCCGAGAGCGATTCGTAGCATCCGGTAGTGGCGATGCTGTTGTCCGCCGGCCGGATCACCGGCATTGTCGCTCGCTCCGCCGTCGGGCTCGACTGATGGCGATGTGGGCAACCCCGCGACGGTCTCTCGGCCGGACGGGCCGAGCGGTCCGCTGGGAACGATTTGGCCACCGACGCTCGCCAAGTTGGTCATCGTGGCGTTCCCCCCGGTACGTTCCCCACTGTCGCCGGACGGCGACGTTGGCGTAGACTACGCCAACAAACATCAGATGTCTAGTGGCAGATGGAAAACCGGCAGGAGGTGGAATCGACATGGCAGCACCGCTCACGGAGGCCGCTATCGAGCAGGTGCGCCACCTGATCGCCGAGGGCGAGTTGGTGCCCGGTCAACGCCTGCCCCCCGAAGCCGAACTCGCCGAGTCGCTCGGTACGAGTCGAAGTACAGTCCGCGAGGCGGTCCGTGCCCTCGTCACTGCCCGTGTGCTCGATGTCAAGCGAGGCGACGGCACATACGTCACCAGCCTCCGCCCGGAACTGCTCTTGGCCGGCATCGGCGCCGCCGCCGACCTGCTCCAGCAAGGGTTCACCCTCGAACTCGTGCAGGTTCGCCGAATCCTCGAACCAGCCGCCACAGGCATGGCCGCCACACGCATCTCTGACACCACCCTCGACGAGCTGGAAGCCTGCTTACATCAGATGTCTACGGCGCCAACGCACCACGAGCTGGTCGAGTTCGACGAACAGTTCCACCACTTGGTCGCCACCGCTGCCGGCAATGCGACGTTGGCATCGATGCTGCTCGGCGTTTCCAGCCGCACGACGCGCGGTCGAGCCTGGCGAGGTGTCATCGAGGCAGGCGCTACGGAACGCACCATCTCTGAACACGCCGCGATCCTCGCCGCGCTCAGGGCCCGTGATCCGTCGCTCGCCGAGGCAGCCGCCCTTCTCCATGTCTCCACCACCGAAGCCTGGTTCCGCAGCGTGCTCGAAGTGTGATGGTCGGCAACGATGGTTACGGCAGGATCAAGTGCATGTCACCGAACTCGTGCCAGCGGTAGCCCTCCTGCAGGCTGGCCGCGTACGACGCCTCCAACAGCGTCCGCCCGGCCACGGCTTCGAGCATCAAGAGATGCGAGGCCTCCGGCTCGTGCCATCCCGTCAGGAGACCATCGACCACCCGCACCCCGCGCTCCGGGGTGATCACGAGATCCGTCCACCCGTCGAGCGGCTTCACGACATCGCCGCTCTCGCCGGCTGTCTCGAGCGCTCGCACCACCGTCGTGCCGACCGCGATGACGCGCCCACCCTCGCGGCGGGTCTCGTTCACCCGGTTGGCGGTGGTCACTGGAACCCGGAGGCGCTCGGGGTACGGCAATTCGGTCGCTTCGAGCGAGGCCACACCGGTGTGCAGCACGATTGGAGAAACGCCGATGCCTTTGGCAACGAGGCGAGTGATCACCTCCGGTGTGAAGGGTCGACCCGCGCTGGGCATCTCCGCGCTACCGGGCTCAGTGGCGTACACGTTCTGGTAGGCGGCGATCGGCCACGGTCGATCGACGTAGCCATAGCGAATCGGTTGGCCGTGAATCGCGAGCCACGTGAACACGGGTTGCGGCAGATGCAGCTGAGCGACCCACAGGCGGCTGCTGGCGAGGTATGGAGCATCGAGTGCGATCGTCGCATCCGTGCCGACCCGGATCCGCAGGGGCACGGGACCATCCCATCGTCGGGTGGAGCTGCCATCGATCTGCCGCGGTTCCACCACCCAACGTCCGTCGTCGAGACGGGTGGACAGGTGCACGACGAACTGCGTTCCGTCGTCGCCCCACGCTGTCACCGCTGCCGGTATCACTGCCGAGGTGTTGACGACGACGAGGTCGCCGGCTCGGAGGAATGACGGAATCGAGCCGAACGTCGTGTGGGTCAGGCGTTCGCTCTCGCGTTCGGCGACCAACATCCGCACTGCGTCACGTGTGCGGCCGCGAGCCTCTGGCGGCTCAGCAGCTTCGAGGCGAGCGGGAAGATCGAACGAGAGCCGACGGCTCGATGCCCGTGGCGCCGCGGCTGAAGGCATCGCCGCGTTCACGGCTCCGCCACCATCAGCTCTGCGGCGCGGAACCTGCCGCTCGGTGGGGCCTCGCGCAGCAATCGACGCAATGCCGGCACCACCGTTTCAGGGAGTGGGCGGTCGGAGATGTCCTCGCCCGGGAATGCTGCCTGGTGCATTGCCGTGCGCATGTCGCCGGGGTCGAACCAGTACACGTGCACGTTCGGCTCTTCGGCGGCGAGCACGTTCGACAGTTGCTCGAGCGCAGCCTTGGACGCGCCGTAGCCACCCCAGCCCGCGTAGCCCTCCACCCCGGCGTCGGACGTGATGTCGACGACCGTGCCGTTCTGATCGCGGAGGAAATGCAGGGTCGCCTGCAAGAGTGCGAGCGGAGCGATCACGTTGACTGCGAGCACCTGTTCGAACTCGTCGAGCGGATAGTCGGCCAGACTCGGTAGCGGCGACGGCCCGAGCACGCTGGCGTTGTTGACGAGCAGGTCGAGCCTGCCCAATTCAGCGACGGCTTCGACGAGGGTGGCGCGGTGGCGCGGGTCGGCGACATCGCCGGTGATGCCTCGCACAACCCCACCTCCCGGCGTGGCGCGCAACCGCGACACCGCGTTGTCGAGGGCGACCCGGTCGCGACCGTCGATCACGACGTTCCAGCCGTCGTTGACGAGGTTTGTGGCCAGGGCCAGACCGAACCCCCGTGAACCCCCGGTGATCAATGCTGCCTGCATGATGATCCTTTCCATGGGCCGCTCCGCTTCGGGCGGCTCGCTAGGACCATTAAAGCAAGTAATTACTTTGTTTATTCCTCCAACGTTGGTTTTTTCGACGCCGATCGCCGGGTCGTAGCCGACGGGTGCGGCCGCCTGGACGAACCGGTTCCATCCGGCGTGTCGTTGGTCGTCGGAGAGCTCCCAGGCCGTTGTGCACAGTACTGAACAGGTGTCGTGGTTGGGATGCCAGCGTGATGAGGAAAGGCAGGTGATCGCCACGTGCTCGCCGTCCGCTGTCAGCGGATGTCCCCGAGGCGGGGACATCCGATACCTGCGTGGGCACCCGCCCCCAGATTGCCGTCGATGGTGATCTTGCGTCGGGCGAACTTCCAGCTGCCGTCCCGAGTTACGCAGGCGATCGGCGTGTTCGCCTGCGGCTAACGCACGGCTTCCACAGTGCCGCGGTGTGCCGTTAGGTTGCTGGCGCAGGCCGTGCACAGGCGCGCCGAAGAAGGGGAACACGATGAAGCGCAGCACCGAGCGCATCCTGACGACGCACGTGGGGAGCCTGGCCCGACCGGTTTCGCTGCTCGACATCATGAAGGAGAAAGAGAACGGCCGGCCCTACGACACCGACGCCTACGCCCGGGAGGTGAAGACGGCGGTGACCGATCGTGTGCGTCAGCAGGTCGAGTGCGGAATCGACGTGGTGACCGATGGGGAGATGAGCAAGGTCATGTTCGTCGACTACGTGAAGGATCGCCTCGCCGGTTACGAGGAAGACCCCGCTCCGAAGCACCAGCCGAGCAGCTGGCAGGCCGAGATCGACATGTTCCCCGAGTACTACGCGGACTACATGAAGAAGTATTCGTCGACCGTGGCCAAGCGGAAGACGATCGTGGCAACCGGCCCGATCTCCTATGTCGGCCAAGAGCTGCTGAAGATCGACATCGACAATCTCAAGGCAGCGGTCGCCGGACTCGACGTCACGGAGGTCTTCATGCCCTCCAACGGCCCGTCAGGCTTCGGGGAGAATCGCTACTACCCGAATCGCGAAGAGTACGTGCAAGCGGTGGCCGAAGCTATGCGACAGGAGTACCTCGGAATCGTCGATGCCGGCTTCATCCTGCAGATCGACGACCCGTGGTTGATCGGGGCATTGTCGGACCCGGCCAAACCAATCGAGGCGCGGGAGAAGGCAGCATCAACTCACGTGGAGATCCTCAACCATGCGCTGCGCGGCATTCCCGCCGAGAAGATCCGCCACCACACGTGTTACGGGCTGAACCATGGCCCGCGTCTCACCGACATCGAGCTCAAAGACGCCATGAAGTTCGCGTTCCGGATCCACGCCGGCGCCTTTTCGTTCGAGGTGATGAATCCTCGGCACATGCACGAGTGGCGCCAGCTGGCAGAGATCGGTGTACCCGATGGCGCGATCCTCATTCCTGGGTTGTTGGGGCACGCCAACAACTACGTCGAACATCCGGAACTGATCGCCGAGTACATCTGCAACTACGCCGGAATCGTCGGGCGGGAGAACGTGATCGCCGGAACCGATTGTGGCTTCTCGTCTCGGGCGAGCTACGCGCCGGAGGTGCACCCGACAGTGGTCTGGCCGAAGTTCAAAGCTCTGGCCGAAGGAGCACGCCTCGCGTCTGCCAAGCTCTGGAAGTAATGCGCCGAACCCATCGCCGCGAGGACGACCCACTGCTGAGAGGTCGAGGTACGTTCATCGACGGCCTGCGACTTGCCGAGCTCGAGGGTGCTCTTCATGCAGCGTTCGTGCGGTCGATCGAGCCGCACGGCCGGCTGGTGTCGGTTGATACCTCCGGTGCCGCGGCGATGCCCGGCGTCGTCGCAGTGTTGACCGGTCAGGATCTGACCGACGTGTGGGTTCTGCCACCACGACTCCCCGTGGCCAACAAGGCAATGGTGCGCCCGATGATGGCGCAGGACGTGGTGCGGTTCGTCGGTGAACCCCTGGCTGTGGTGCTGGCGGAGTCGCCCGCCCAGGCCGCTGACGCGGCAGAGGCAGTGCTCGTCGAAACCGAGTTCCTGCCGCCGGTGATCGACCTCGACGACGCGACCCTGGGCGCAGTGCTCGTTCACGAGGCCGCCGGCAGCAACGTTTCGTTCGAGTGGTCGATGCCGCCTTTCGAGACCGATCCGTTCGCAGGCTGCGAAGTGGTCGAAGAGTTCACGATGCGACATCCCCGATTGCACGCCGCCCCGATCGAGCCGCGCGCAGGAGCCGCGGTGTGGGGCCCCGACGGTCGTTGCACCGTGTGGGTCTGCTCGCAGCGCCCGGCCGGAGCGAAGTACGTCATCGAATGCGCGCTCGGTCTCGAACCTGGAACCGTTCGCGCCATCGCCCCCGACGTGGGCGGTGGCTTCGGGGCGAAGGGCGGTTACGGGTGCCAGCCGGAAGACGTCGTGCTGGCCTGGGCGGCGCGCCGTCTCGGCAGGCCCGTGCGTTGGGTGGAGACGCGGTCGGAGTCGATGTTGTCGATGGGTCACGGTCGGGCGTCGACCCACCGTGTACGCATCGGGGGTAGCCGCGACGGACGCGTGCTGGCCTACGAGGTCGAGGCAGTACAAGACAGTGGCGCATACCCGGCGATGGGCACGTTCATCACCACCAACCTGCGCAACTCCGGCACGGGCGTGTACGACATCGCGACGGCGCGAGTCAGCGGCCGCTCGGTGGTCACCAACACCTCGTCCACCATGGCGCTGCGTGGCGCCGGTCGGCCAGAGGCGGCCTGCGACATCGAGCGGGCGATCGACCGCTACGCCGCGATCATCGGGCTCGACCCGGTCGAGATGCGCCGGCGGAACCTCGTGTCGGCCGACGCTTTCCCCTACAAAACAGCAGTCGGTTCGACGTACGACAGTGGCTGCTACGCAGAGGCGCTCGATCGGTGTGTGGAGGCGGCCGGCTACGAAGCATTGCGCACCGAACAGGCGGAGCGCCGACGGAGGGGGAGTACCGCGCGGCTCGGCATCGGCGTGAGTTGCACGGTCGAGATCACCGGTGGCGGCGAAGGCGAGCACTCGTCGGTGACGGTCGAGCCGGACGGCTCGGTGACCGTGGTGGTGGGCACATCACCCCATGGGCAGGCACACGAGACCACGTTCGCGGCGATCGTGGCCGACGAGTTGGGCATTCCCGCCGACCGGGTTCAGGTGCTCCACGGCGACACCGATGTGGCTCCGTTCGGTGGCGGCACCATCGGCTCGCGTTCAGCGCAGCTCGGCGGTTCGGCCGCGTACGGGGCAGCGCGTGAAGTGGTCGAGCTGGCCCGCCAGGCTGCAGCCGAGCTGCTCGAAGCGGCGGCCGTCGACATCGTGTTCGAGCGGACGACCGGCCGGTTCTACGTGGCCGGCACCCCGGCGCGTGATCTCGGCTGGACCGATCTCGGACGCTTGTCGGCTGGCCATCATTTCAAGCCGGAAGGCGGCGCGGGAACGTTCGCGTACGGCGCATGCGTGGCGACGATCGAACTCGACATCGAGACCGGGGCAGTGCGGGTGCGCTCGCTCGTATCGGTCGACGACGCCGGCACGTTGTTGCAACCGCAACTGGCGCAGGGCCAAGTGCACGGCGGTCTGGCCCTGGCCGTCGCCGCGGCGCTCTACGAAGAGATGGTCTACGACGACGACGGCGTGCCGCGTACGGCCAACCTTGCCGACTACGCGTTGGTGTCAGCTGCCGAGCTGCCAAGCTTCGAAACACACGAGATGCAGACGCCATCGCCGTGGAACCCGCTCGGCGTGAAGGGCGTGGGCGAGTCGGGCACCGTGATGGCCACCGCCGCGCTGCAGAGCGCAGTGCTCGATGCCCTACGCGAGTTCGGCGTCGATCACCTCGACCTGCCCTACACGCCGCAGCGCGTCTGGCAGGCCATGAAGGACCAGTCGCCCGCCGTCAGTAGTGCGGGGGAGTGATCACCCACAAGACCTTCACCGGTTGATCGCCGAAGTTGGCGCAGCGATGTGCCTCGGTGCTGGCAAAGGCAAAGCTGTCACCTTTCTCGAGCCGGAAGTGACTGTCGTTCACCCACAACTGCAATGTGCCCTGCATGACCAGACCTGCCTCGTCGCCGTCGTGGGAGTAGAACTCGCTGTCGGCACCGGGATGGATCGTGCTGATCAGCATCTCCAGTGGTCCGGCGAGGTTCGGCGAGAGCAGCTCCTCGGTGATGCCCAGGCCGGTGAACGTCAGATTGCGGCGGTTTCCGGCGCGCACGATGATCTCCCGCTCTTCCTCGGCGCCTTGCTGGCCGGTGGGGAAGAACCAGTTCATGTGCACTCCGAGCGTGTCGGCTATCTCCTTCAACACAGCGATGGGGAGCCGGGAGACGTCGCGTTCGATCTGGCTGAGGTAGCTGACCGAGATCCCAACGACGGAGGCGACATCTTGCAGTGTTCGCCCGTGTGCCTTGCGCAGCTCGCGGATGCGGCCGCCGATCAGCACCTGCGCGTCGTAGCGATCGTCGCTCGATGGCGATGTCGCCTCGCGGGCCGTGCTGAGTGCCCTGATCGCCATGTTGCGACCTATGCCCCTGAGCCGGCCCGCGTCATGAATGCACCCGCAGGCTCTTCGGGTCGTACCACGGTTCGAGCGAGGCTCGTGCCGGCACTCGCACACCGGCGACCTCGATCTCGTACGAGCCGCTCGTCACCCATTCGCGATCGGCCAGGCAACCCTCAGGGGCTGACACCCAACCCATGCCCAGTGACGAGTCGATCGTGTGCCCGAACGCGCCCGACGTGATGCTGCCGACGATGACGCCATCACGCCAGATCGGCTCGTTGTGGTAGAGCAACTTGTCGTAGTCGGCCAACGAGAACTGGACGACTCGTGTCTTCAGCCCGGCTTGCTTCTGGGCGAGCAGCGCGTCGCGGCCGATGAAGCCACCGGCCTTGTCCCAGGCCACCACGAATCCCAACCCGGCCTCCAGCGGAGAGATGTCGGGGGTGATGTCGTGGCCCCAGTGCCGGTAGCCCTTCTCCATTCGTAGCGAGTCGAGCGCGTGGTATCCGGCATGACGGAGGCCGAACTCGCCGCCGGCGGCGACGAGCACGTCGAACACTCCCATCGAGAACTCCGTCGGGATGTACAGCTCCCAGCCGAGCTCGCCCACATAGGTGACACGACTGGCGCGGACCCGCGCATAGGCCAGATCGATGAGACGCGAGGTGCCGAATGGGAACCCCTGATTCGAAAGATCGTCGCCCGACAACGATTGGAGGAGTGCCCGCGAGTTCGGGCCCATCACACCGAGGACTGCGTGGCCCGACGTGATGTCGGTGACGACCACGCGTGCGTCGGCCGGGATGTGATCGCGCAGATGGGCAAAGTCGCGTACCTGGGTAGCGGCGGCGGTGACGATGAGGTAGCGATCGAGTGCCACCCGCGTCACCGTCAGATCGGCCTCGATGCCGCCCTGCGGATTGAGCCACTGGGTGTAGACGATCTTGCCCACCGGAACGGCGACGTCGTTGGCACAGATGCGGTTCAACACCGCATCGGCGTCGGGTCCCTCGATTTGGAACTTCCCGAACGACGACTGGTCGAAGATGCCGACGGCGTTGCGCACGGCATGGTGTTCCGTCGCCGAGTACGCAAACCAGTTCTGCTTGCCGTACGTGTACCGGTACGCAGGCTCCACACCTTCCGGGGCGAACCAGTTCGTACGCTCCCAGCCGGCTACCTCGCCGAAGCACGCGCCACGGGCAGCCAGGCGATCGTGCAGAGCCGAGCGGCGCACCCCACGTGCGGTTTCGGGTTGGCGGTACGGCCAGTGCATCGCGTAAAGCAGTCCCAACGCTTCCACCGTGCGATCGTGCAAGTAGGTGGGGTTGCGCTGGAACGGCATCGCCCGGCGGACGTCGACGTCCCACAGGTCCATCGGCGCGTGGCCGTCGATGATCCAATCGGCGAGAACCTTTCCGGCACCGCCCGACGACTGGATTCCGATCGAGTTGAAACCGCACGCCATGAACAGACCCTTGACGTCGGGTGATTCACCGAGGAGGTAGCGGTCGTCGGGCGTGAACGATTCGGGCCCGTTGAAGAACAGGCGGATTCCGATAGAGCCGAGGACGGGCATGCGGTTGGTTGCGGCTTCCATCAAGGGAGCGATGTGTTCCAGGTCCGCGGGGAGCGAGTCGAAGCAGAACGACTCGGGAATCCCGCTCTCGCGTCCGGGTTTGGTCATGCCCCACGGCTTGCCAATCGGCTCGAACCAACCGATCAACAGCTTGCCGGCGTCCTCTTTGAAGTAGCCGCAACCGTCGGGATCGCGCAGCACCGGCATGTCGGGGGAGATGCCGTCGATCCCGTCGGTGACGATGTAGAAGTGCTCGGCGGCGTGCAGCGGCACGACCGCGCCGACCTGATCGCCGAGCTGTCGCGCCCACATCCCTGCTGCATTGACCACCGCATCGGCACGGATCTCCCCGAACTCGGTCAGCACACCTACGGCTCGACCCTGCTCGGTGAGGATGCGTTCGACCTTCACGTTCTCGACGATGCGCACTCCGCGAGCGCGAGCCCCTTTGGCCAACGCCTGGGTGGTATCGATCGGGTTGGTGATGCCGTCGTTGGGAAGGTGAACGCCGCCCACCAAGTCGTCGACACGAGCCAGCGGAAGAAGATCGTGCACGTCGGCCGGGGAGATGATGTTGACCTCGAGCCCGAACACACGAGCCATCGATGCACCACGCTTCAGTTCCTCGAAGCGTTCCTCCGTGGGTGCCACGCTGACCGAGCCGCGGGCACGGAAACCCGTCGCCTGACCGGTCTCGCTCTCCAAGGTGGCGAAGAGATCGGTGGTGTACTGCGCCAATCGCGTGAGGTTGTGGGTGGCGCGCAGTTGACCGACCAACCCCGCGGCGTGCCACGTGGTGCCACAGGTCAGCTGCTTGCGTTCGAGCAGCACGACATCGGTCTCGCCGCGCAGGGCCAGGTGGTAGGCCACGCTGCAGCCGATGATCCCGCCACCGACGATGACGATCCGTGCGTGACTCGGAAGTTCGGTCATGTGGCGATGGCCTCCGCGTCGCTTGGCTGTGGCTTGTGTAATTTCAGCTATCTTTACACACGAGCACAAGTGATACAGGGGGTGCCGTGAACGAGCAGGCAAGGATCGTGGTGATCGGCGGCGGTATCGCCGGTTGCAGCACGATCTACCACCTGGCTCACATGGGTTGCACCGATGCGCTCTTGTTGGAGCGCGACGAGCTGACGTCGGGTTCGACCTGGCACGCGGCCGGCAACGTGCCGACGTTCAGCACCAGCTGGAGCCTGATGAGAGTGCAGGCCTACTCGGCTTCTCTGTATCGCCAGCTCGCAACTGACCCCGACTTCCCGATCAGCTATCACGTCACGGGCTCGGTGCGGCTGGCGCACAGCCGCGAGCGCCTCGCCGAGTTCCATCACGTCACTGGCATGGCCAACGCGCAAGGCATCGACTACGACATGCTCACCCCAGAACAGCTGGTCGAGCGCTACCCGTTGGCCAGGACCCACGATCTCGTGGGCGCGCTCTGGGACCCGCTCGACGGCGACATCGATCCGTCGCAGGTGACGCAGGCGTTGGCTCGTGGAGCCCGGGCGCTGGGTGCTCGGGTGCGACGCTTCGAGCTTGTGATCGGCCTCGAGCAGCACCGCAATGACGGCTGGACGGTGACTTCGCGCACGTCGGATGGCGAGTTGCACAGCGTCGATTGCGAGGTCGTGGTCAATGCGGCCGGATACCGCGCCGGTGAAGTGATGGAGCTGGTCGGCCGCCACCTGCCCGTCGCCCACATGTCGCATCAGTACTACGTGACGGACGAGATCCCGGAGCTCGCGGCGCGTGACTTCCCGCTGCCGTTGCTGCGCGACCCCGACAGCAGCTACTACCTGCGCCAGGAACGCAACAGCTACATCCTCGGGCCGTACGAATGGCGAGCGACCGCCATGTGGCGCGACGGCATTCCCGAGCAATTCGCCAACATGCTGTGGAGCGACGACCTCGAGCGCTTGGAGCCGCAGATCCTCGACGCCGGCGAACGTGTGCCGGTGCTTGCCGAAGCCGGCATCGCCCGTGTGGTGAATGGCCCCATTCCCTACAGCCCCGATGGAAATCCGTATCTCGGCCCCGAGCACGCTCTGCGCAACTTCTGGCACTGCAACACGTTCAGCTTCGGCATCGCCCAGGGCGGCGGTGCCGGCAAGGCCATCGCCGAGTGGATCCTCGACGGGCGGCCCGAGTTCGACCTCTGGTCGATCGATCGTCGCCGCTTCAAGAGCTACGCCACCACCCAGTACACGGTCGACAAGGCGATCGAGGTGTACCAGAACGAATATGCGATGGGCTTTCCGTTCGAGGAACGGCCCGCCGGTCGGCCGTCGTACTCCTCGCCGCTCCATGCGACGCTCGCGGCAAAAGGCGCCCACTTCGGCGCGCGCGGCGGCTGGGAACGGCCGACGTGGTTCGATCCCGACGGAGCTGTCACTGATCACTCCTTGTCGTTCTACCGAACGAACGGGTGGCGCCCGGAGGTGGCCACGGAGTGTGCCGCGGCGCGCAACGGCGTCGCAGTGCTCGATCTGCCCGGCTTCACGAAGTTCGAGATCGAGGGCCCGGGGGCCGGCGCATACCTTGACCACTTGCTGTGCACGAAGCTGCCCCGCACCGGTCGCCTCACCCTGTGTTACGCGTTGCTGCCCGACGGCAAAGTGCTGAGCGAGTTCACGCTGAGCAAGCTCGCCGACGACCATTACTACGCGGTGGGCGCCGCCGGCGCCGAGTGGCACGACCTCGATCTGCTCGAAGCCGCGCTGCCGACCGATGGCTCCGTCACGGTCACCAACGTCTCCGCTGATCTCGGCTCGCTCATCGTGGTCGGCCCGCGTTCGCGCGAGGTGCTGTCCAAGATCACCTCCACTCCGCTCGACAACGCATCGTTTCCGTGGCTGTCGGTCAGCGACATCGACACGGCGTGCGGCTCGATGCGTGCTCTGCGCGTGAACTACGTCGGCGAGCTCGGCTGGGAACTGCACGCCGCCAACCACCAACTAGCAGCTCTGTACGACGCCATCTGGTCTGCCGGCGAGCAACACGGCATCCGCGACCTCGGGATCTACGCGGTCGACAGCTTGCGGCTCGACAAGTGCTACCGCGGGTGGAAGGCTGACCTCGAGATCGGCTTCTCGCCGTTCGACGCCTCACTCGATCGATTCGTGGATCTCACCAAGCCCGACTTCGTCGGCAAGGCTGCTCTGCTGGCAGAAAGAGAGACCGGGTCGGCGTGGCGGTTCGTACCACTCACGCTCGATGATGCCGGCGATGCCGACGCCCCGTTCTGTTCGTCGATCTTCGACGGCGACGGCCGCGATGCGGCCCGCATCGGCATCGTCACATCGGGGGGTTGGAGCTTCACACTCGACAAGACCATCGCTCTCGGCTACGTGCGACCTGCGTTTCACGCCGAGGGCACCAGGGTGTACATCGACATCTTCGGCCAACACGTCGCCGCCACGGTCGCCCGTGAACCTCTGTACGACCCGGGCAACGAACGTCCCAGGGCGTAGCCGACTGACGATCGCACCCCAATCCTTCAACCTCTCGCCGATCTGGGAGCCACTTTCTTCACCCACCTGGTGCTGTGAATCGAGAATGGCGCCCAGATCTTTCCGGTGAGGAACTTCGACGGGGTGATCCAGCATTGGGGTTGACGACGAACGGACGGTGAACCTGGCACACCGACCTCTGGAGGACACCCCAATGGACGCACCCGATCAAGCAAGGACGGCCGTGAACGGCTTGACCCCTCTCGTGCACGCGACCGCAGCGAGCCAGTTGGGCGACGCCACGCCATGTCAGAAGTGGGCCGTCCGTGATCTGCTGAACCACCTCGTGGGTGGCGGCCACATGTTCGCGATCTGCCTGAACGGTGGGACCGTCGACATGTCGGCCGATCCTGGCGATCTGCTGGGCGACGAC